>JBFZES010000090.1:0-5595 GCA_041306725.1 Spirochaetaceae bacterium
GAACGGATTTCTGTATCACGACACGAGCAATAAAAAAAGGCAACAGGTGTAACCTGTCGCCTTTTTTTCGATCGCCTCAAACGTTGAATTTGAGCAGTTTTGGGTGCGGGGGTAGGACTCGAACCTACGACCTCCGGGTTATGAGCCCGACGAGCTGCCAACTGCTCTACCCTGCGTCGATGTTAGGCTTACAATACAGAAAACGGAGAATAATGTCAAGGGATGCGGAGCTTTTCGCCTTAATTCAGTATAGCCTTGAGCTCGGATAGGCCATAGGGTTTTTGCAGGAAGCGGTCGAATAAGGACTGATCGTCGCCGGCGAGGCCGTCCGCGCCGCTCACGGCTATGAAAATCGGCTTATGGGGAGGGCTGCCCGCTGGACGTTCTTCCCGCGAGTACACGGCTAGGATGGCTTTGGCACAGGTATAGCCGTCGGTCACAGGCATGCAGATATCGAGGAGCACATAGTCGTAGCGCGCTCGCGTACAGGCATCGCAGGCTTCAGAACAGCTGGAAGCCCTCTCAGACAGCCATCCGAGCCGTGAAAGCATACGGCTTAAAAGCTCGCGGTTTGGCGCATCGTCGTCTACGATCAGCGCTATCACAGGATACCCTCACGCTCGGCTCCCGCGAGCGCGCGTAGCGCCATGCCCTCAATCCGGTCAACCATGCCCAAGAGCAGCCCCGGCTCCTCGATAGCGTAGTACTCGATGAAGAGCTTAACGAGCTCAAGGGCCGCCGGATGGCCGAAACGCTGGAATACGGAACTCAGTTTTCCCGCTTCGCCGCGCACGTCTATGCGGGACGCTTCCTCGCTTAAGGCTAAGCGTATACGCGACAGGGCTTCCATGGCGCTCTCGCGCAACACCGCTATGGCGGCAATGCGCTCATTCTTCCTGCCGGCGAAATTCGCGTTAAAGTACAGGGTCGACACCGTCTCGCGCTCGGCGAGCGCATCCCGCACGGACACGAGGAGGCCGCGTATATCCGCGGGCTTGGCAAACACTTCGCGGAAAACCCGGCTAGGCTCAACGAGCTCGCCAGGGTCATGGGCGGTCATCGCGAACAGGGGCATACTCGGGGCGTAGCGATTGCCCGCGTACGCCCGTATGGCCTTGCCCAGCTCAAAGCCGTTATAACCCGGCATTTGTATGTCTAAGATAGCCGCGTCGACGTAATGGGCCTCAAGCACCTTAAAGGCCTCGGCGGCGCTCGCCGCGGTTTGCACCTTATATCCGGAGTTCTCTATGAGCGTGCGCATGTACTCGAGGTTCACCTCATTGTCATCCACGAGCAGCAGGACATAGGGCGACCCCGTTGAGCTATGCTCAATGCTGGCCGGCACGCCTGACGGCACGATAAGCGTGAAGGAACTGCCCGAACCCGGGTGGCTATCCATGCGTATCTCGCCGCCCAGTACCCGCACCAGGTTACGGGCGAGGGCGAGGCCTATGCCCGCTCCCCTCGATTCTACGCCGCGTATCTCGCCTACGCGCGTGAATGGCTGGAAAATACGGTCCTTGTCCTCTGATTCTATGCCAAGGCCGGTATCGTTCACGAGTACCCGCAGGTGGGGAACGTTTCCTTCCATGCGTTCTACCTGGGCGCTTATGACCACGGCGCCCGCATTGGTGAATTTGACCGCGTTATCGATCAAGATGCCTATGGCCCGGCCGAGCCTGTCAGGGTCGCTGTCTATGGTATCATCGCCCTGAAGCTGCAGCTTAAAGTCGAGCCCCTTGGCCGCGGCGTTCCGCCTATACGGGGCGCAGGTCGTCTCCATGAACGCGGAGAGAGGAAAGCTAAGGCGATGTATAACGGAGTCGCCGCCTTCGGAACGGACGTAGTCCAGTATGCCCCCGAGTATATCCTGCAGCGACTGCGCGTATTCCAATATGCTCGACGCGCGCTTTGGCCCTTCCTCGGGAACCATTTGAATAAGCTTGGCGGCGGTCATGATGCCGGTAATGGGATTCTTTAGCTCATGGGTCATGCTCGCCAGGAAGCGCGTCTTTGCCTGGTTAGCGTTGTCCGCTTCCCGTCGGGCCGCCTTGAGCAGCTCCTCCATACCCTTGCGGGCGCTCACGTCGTCCACGATGGCTATGGCATGCGTCACGATGCCGTTAGGCGAGCGAACGGGAGAAAGCGCGAAGTCGACCCAGAATTGGCCGCCGCGAGCCTTGGGCACGATGACTTCCTCGCGCAGGTCGAAGCCGTCCTGCACATGCTTGCGCATGCCCTCGGCTTTTTCGGGCGGGAAGGCGAAGAAGCGGAATATAGAGCGCCCTATCACCTCCGCGGGAGAAAAGCCGGTAAGGAGGAAAAAAGCCGGATTGACGTATTCGGTCTCAAAGGCGTGGTTGACGACGAAAACGCAGGAGGCCAGCTGATCTACCGCCTGGTATAATTTCCTCAGCATCTCCTCGGATTTACGCCGCAGGGTAACGTCTCGGATGATGCCTACCGAGCCCTTGAAGTCGCGTACGCCGCTCACGTCGTATTCGCCGGCGGCTGATACCTCTCCGTAGGATATCACCTCGCCGATGAGGTCGCTGCTGGCGAAGCCCGTGTGGTGCTTCTTCTTAAGCCGCACCTCAAGCTCCGAAGTACGCCTATCGATGCTCCTGCGCTCATTGAAGAGCTTGGGGCTTAAGGCAAGGCCCGTATGCTGGCCTAGGTAGTCCGAAAGCACTTTGTCCCGGTCGACGGCCTTGGCGTCCTCTTCGTGCAGAAGGATAGAAAAGTGCTTGCCGATAAGCTCGGCGGGCTTGTAGCCGAGCAGCTCTATAGAGCTATTGAGGAAGGTAATGACGCCCTGCGGGTCAAGCTCGTACACGATATCGGGCAAGGCCTGCACGAGGTTCTCGTAGCGATGCTCGTAGTCGGCGCCCTTGCCGTCGCGCTCGAGGAGCGAGGCAAAGCCCGCGAGGTAGGCGCTTACGAGGCGCCTACGGGCGGACGGCTCGGGCACGACGAGGAGCCGTCCGCCTAAGCCGCGCGCTATGCGCGCGGCTTCCTCGCCGCCCTCTTCGTCGCTCAAGAGGAGCACGAGCGAGTGCGGAGAAGCTTCCTGGCCGCCGGGTAGCGAGGATACTATGCCCCGCGCCAAGCCCGCGCTGGCAACGACTAGCGAATACACGCCGTCGCGCAGGGCGCGCGCCAGCACCGCGGTATCGGCGCTTATGGTGAGCTCGGCGCCGGCTAGTTCCTGCTTGCATACCAGGGCCAGTTCGTTCAGCTCGTCCGCATTGGGTGAGGCTACTAATACATGGAGAGCGGCTATTGTTTCGTGCACCCTTTTATTGTCGCGCAAAGCTTAGAGAATACAAGCTTAGAGTAACCATTTTATACCTTTTTGCCGCGCGCCGCGACTATCCCGCGCAGCTTTTCAAGCCATGCGCCGTTCGCGGACAATTCCTGTACGGAGGGCCCCATGCGCCAGGTCCAGTTAAAATCGGCTACGGCGCCTGGCACGTTCACCCTATCCAGAGCCGGTTCCGCGGAACGATAGCGCTCATCCATATCGAGGAGGTCCTGCAGCTGCAGCACGTAGAGCCTCGACGCCGCCGCGGCAAGGGCTTCCAGGAGAAGGTACTGGTTATCCGCCGACAGCGCCGGCCCCGCAGAGCTTAGCGCCGGGCAATAGGCCGCGGCGAAGCCTTCCCGCCCGCCCTCAAGCTCCCACCAGCCGCGCAGCGTCGAGGTATCATGGACGCTCGGCGTGCACACGGAAAGCTCAGGATAGTTTTCGAGCGCCACATAGGGCTGCCCCGCCTGATTCCACAGCCTCGTCCAGCGCGGCAGGCGCAGGCCGAGCATGCCCAGTTCAGCCAGAGCCTCAGGCACGCCCGGCGGTATGGAGCCGAGGTCTTCGGCGCAGGGCAGCATGGCGCTTTCCGCCTTGAGCATTCCTAAGAGGGCGCGCCCGTGCTCTAGCCAGAGCGCTTCTTCCTGGGCGCGCATGCGCCCGAAACGCTCGCCCAAGAGGCCGCGCTCGTGGTCGGACAGGCTTGCCCAGGCTCGCGCGGAAGAGTAGCGCCAAGCGGGCGCGTAGCGGCCATCGGCAAGGGGCACGAGAGCGCGGTCCCGCCACCGCTCCTTGAGCCTCTCGGCCAAGGCCGGCTCAAGCCCTGCCGCGCTTATATCGCGCTCGCCGCGCACGCTTCGCTTAAAGAGATAGAGCTCTTCGCCGCCTATGCGGTCCAGTACGCTTTCCCAGCCGGAGAAGCCTTTAAGCTCATCGCCGCCTATATGCGGTTGTGATAGCCAGCGTATGCGCCCTTCGGAAAAGCCTAAGCCCAGTAGCTCATCGGCGCTTATGCTCAGCCCGGGAATGAAGCGGCCCAGGCATCCGCTTTCCTCGCGCTCAGGCAGGGCCCACAGGCGGAAAAAGCCCAGCACATGGTCTATGCGATAGGAGCTGTAATACGCGTCAGCCTCGCGCAGGCGGTTTTTCCAGAAGGCGTATCCGTCTTTGCCCATGCGCTCCCAGTCGTAAATGGGGAAGCCCCAGTTCTGGCCCAGAGGAGAGCCGCCGTCGGGCGGAGAGCCTGCGCGGAGGTCCAGCCTGAAAGAGCGGCGGTCTGCCCAAATATCGGCGGAATCCTCGTTCATCAGTATGGGAAGGTCGCCCAGGAGCTCTATGCCCAGCGCCGCCAGCGCGCGAGAGGCCGCGGAGAACTGCTCTGCGCAGCGCAGCTGTATCCATACCTGAAAGCGGTGATCGCGCGAGTGGGTTGGATCCTGCCAAAGCCTCTCCCTGTCCTGGGCCGAGGGGTCCCTGTATTCATCCCACTCCTGCCAGGAGCGTTCCCGATTGACGGCCTTAAGGCGCTTGTACACGGCATAGGGGCGTACCCAGCTATGCTTCGCGATAAAGGCGTCGAGGGCGGGATCGCTATCTAGGCGTTCCGCGGCGGCATCGTATATGGCCCTGAGCGCGGCCAGCTTGGCGTCGAGGGCCTGCTGGTAGGGGAAGCGCTCGCCGGGCTTTGCGTGCTTAGCGAAGCGCTCGAGGGCTTTAAGGGCCTCGGGAGCCAGGCTCGCCTCGGGCAAATCCCGCGCGCGCAAATAGAGCGGGTGCAGGGCGAAGGCCGACAGGGCGAAATACGGCGAGCTCTGGCCGCCGGTATCGTTCAGCGGCAGGAGCTGTATGAGGCCTATGCCCGCGTCTGCGCACAGGGCGCCGAATTCCACGAGATCCGGGTATTCGCCCACGCGCCAGCCGTCCGCGCTCCGCAGGGCCGCCAGGGGCAGCGCGACGCCGCAAAGCCGCGTATCGCCGTGTAGGTACTTCATGTTCGCCTCCGTGGGAGGCTAGCGCTGCCTCCGGCAGTCGCCAGTATAGCCGGAGCCCTTCCATAAGGCAATGAAGGCTAGGAAAAGAGCGCTTTGACCGCCTCCGCCACGCTGGTCACGGTAAGCCAGGCTTCCGCGGGGTCCACGGCGGCCTTGCCGCCCTCCGCGGGGCCGAGCACGCGCCCAAAGCCCAAGGCCCTGGCGGCCCGCGCGCGCCCGCGCATGCGCTTGGCCGGCCGTACCTCGCCCGCCAGCGACAATTCCCCCGCTAAGGCCAAGCCCGAGGGCAGGGCCAGG
>JBFZES010000091.1:0-5994 GCA_041306725.1 Spirochaetaceae bacterium
GTCCACGATAATCGTGCCCTTGCCCATGAGGGCGCCATAAGTCTTATAGGATTCGGGCGTGAGCGCCAGGAGATAGTCGGGATCCGTGGCCTTCGGGTAATCGATATCCTCGGCGGATATGACCACTTCGGCCTTGGACGCGCCGCCGCGAGCCTCTGGTCCGTAGCTCTGCGTCTGTACCGCGTTCTTATCCTCGAGTATGGCCGCCTCGGCGAGCACTATGCCCGCGAGCAGGAGGCCTTGGCCGCCTGAGCCGCTTAGTCGGAATTCTGTCCGCATTCGCGTACCCCTCCCTGAAAGTTGTCGAAGCGGCGCCGCACCTGTTCGACCATGGCGGCGTATTCCGCCGTGAATTCTGATTCCGGCTGGTTATAGAGCTCGCCTATGAGGAACTTGCCCACGAGTTTTTCCGGCGGCAGCACCGCGGCGGCTTTCACGTTCACCGCGCTGTCCTTGAACCAGTTGAGCATGTCCACCGCGCTGCCCATCTTATTCTTTCGGCCCATGTAGGTGGGGCACTGCGTGATGGCTTCGACTACGGAGAAGCCCTTGTTGAGGAGGGCCTTGCCTATGACGTCTTCGAGCAACACCGCGTGGTAGGCGGTGGCCCTGGCCACGTAGGTAGCGCCGGCCGCTATGGCGAGCTTGGCTAGGTCGAAGCTGCGCTCCACGTTGCCGTAGGGAGCCGTGGTGCCGAGCATGCCCTTGGGGGTCATGGGCGAGTATTGGCCGCTGGTCATGCCGTAGATATTATTGTTCATGACTATAGTCGTTATGTCGATGTTGCGGCGGGCGGCGTGGATAAAGTGGTTGCCGCCTATGGCCGTGCAGTCTCCGTCGCCGGTCATGACGATGACCTTAAGCTCGGGCCGCGACAGCTTGATGCCGGTGGCGAAGGCCAAGGCCCTGCCGTGCGCGGTATGCAGCGTGTCAAAATCCAGATAGCCCGGCGCGCGGCTCGAGCAGCCTATGCCCGATACCACGACTACCTTGTTCTTGTCGAGCTTAAGCTTGGCTATGGCGCGTACCAAGGCTCCGGTGGCGGTACCGTGGCCGCAGCCGGGGCACCATATATGGGGAAGACGGTTCTCCCTGAAGTACTTGAGGGTATCGCTCATTTAGCTGCTCCCATAATGGAGGAAAGTATCTCTTCGGGTCGGAAGAGCTCGCCGTTTACCTTGGACAGGCGCTCGACGGGAACCTTGCATCCCGCTAGGCGCTCTATCTCGAGCACGAGCTGGCCTAAGTTCATTTCCGGCACGATGATGCGCTTGGCCTTGCCCGCAATAGCCTTGAACGGCTCCTCGGGGAAGGGCCAAATGGTCTTGGGGCGGAAGAGCCCCGCCTTTATGCCCTTGGCGCGGGCCTGCCGCACCGCCGAGAGCGAAGACATGGCCGACGAGCCGAAGGCCACCACGAGCACATCGCAGTCGTCGGTCGCTTCGATGAAGTAATCGCGTATAGCCGGTTCGGCCTTCTCCACCTTGCGCTGGAGCCTGCGAAGGAAGCGGTCGGTTATGTCGCTCTTATTGGAAGGAAAGCCCGTCTCGTCGTGGAAGAGGCCCGTCACGTGGTAACGATAGCCGCGGCCGAAGCGCGCCATGAGCGGCACGCCGCCGTCGCTGTCCGCCTCGTAGGGCTTGTAGCCGCCCGGAGAGCTTGGCTCTTTGCGGTTGACTATCTTGATCTCGGAGGGCTCGGGCAGCACCACCTTCTCGCGCATATGGCCGATTACCTCGTCCGTCAGCACGATAACCGGCACGCGGTATTCCTCGGCTATATTGAAGGCCTTAACGGTAAGCTCGAAGCATTCCTTGACGTTGCCCGGGGCGAGCACCACGACGGGATGGTCGCCATGCGTGCCCCAGCGGGATTGCATGACCTCGCCCTGCGCGGGAGAGGTAGGCTGTCCGGTCGAGGGTCCCACGCGCTGCACGTTGATGATGACGATGGGTACTTCTGTGATGCCTGCGTAGCCTATGCTTTCCTGCATGAGCGAGAAGCCGGGACCGCTCGTGGCCGTCATAGCCTTGCGGCCGGTAAGGGACGCGCCTATGATGGCGGCTATGGAGCCTATCTCGTCTTCCATCTGTATGAATTTCGAGCCGATCTTGGGCAATTCTTCCGCGCAGAGCTCCGCTATTTCCGTGGATGGCGTAATTGGGTAGCCGGCGTAAAAGTCTAAGCCGGCCGCTAAGGCGCCGAGCGTACAGGCCTCGTTGCCCTGCATGAGCTTGGCTTTAGTCATGGTGCGCCTCCGGCTTTATATCGTAATCGATGTCCGCCGCATCCTTGTGCGCAGCGCCCGCTGAATCCTTTTCCCGCACTTCTATGGCGAAATCCGGACAGCGTAGTTCACATAAGCGGCAGCCTATGCACTGATCTGGACGCTCGGCAAACACCTTGCCGTTACGGAGCGTCAGCACTTGCTTAGGGCAAAAAGCGACGCAGATATTGCATCCCTTGCACCAGCGTTCCCGAATCACGTGTTCGTAGGTTTTCTTCTGTTCGCTCATGGTCCTACACTCATAATGTTGCCCGTTGCAGCCCTCGAGATCGGTAAAACTGAGAAGAAATGAGCCTGCGGTACGGAACTTGCGTTCAGCATACCGTACTATCAAGGCTCTGTCAAAGTATAAACCGCTGTAAATATTGAAATAATCGTAAATATAATGAAACAATCAATTCAATAATTGAAATATGTTGAGCTGGCGATACCCTACCCTTCCATTAAACGGGTTCATATTGTATAGTTCTTCCAGTCGCACGCTATGGCTTCGATAAGCGCAGGGCGCGACCCATTAGGAGGATTCCGCATGAGCACACGACTGTCCATCCGCGACCTTACCCTTCGGGACGGCCAGCAATCCCAATTCGCCACCAGGATGACCCAAGCCCAGGTAGACCGGGTCCTCCCCTTCTATAAAGAAGCGGGCTTTTACGCCATGGAAGTATGGGGCGGCGCGGTACCGGACTCGGTCATGCGCTTTTTGGGCGAGAACCCCTGGCGGCGGCTCGAGAGCATACGCGACGGCGTGGCTGGAGCGTCCAAGCTTACCGCCCTTTCGCGCGGCAGGAACCTCTTCGGCTATAATCCCTATCCCGATTCGGTTATCGAAGGCTTTTGCCGCAACTCCGTTCGCTCGGGCATAGACATCATGCGCGTATTCGACGCCTTAAACGACATCGATAACATGGCGGCCACCATACGCTTCGTCAAGGAAAACGGCGGCATGGCCGACTGCGCCGTGTGCTATACCGTGGACCCTAAATTTAGCCTCGGCGAGCGCGTATCTGCCTTCTTTAAGGGCAAAAAGATACCCGGCACCCTCTTTGGCATACCGTACTTCGTACGCAAGGCTAAAGCGCTCGCCGCCATGGGCGCCGACATGATAACGATAAAAGACATGGCCGGCCTCATAGACCCCGCTACCAGCGCCGCCCTCATAAAGGCCTTAAAGGCCGAAGTGAGCATACCGATAGACCTGCATACCCACTGCACGCCGGGCTTCGGCACGGCAAGCGTACTCATGGCCATGGTGGCCGGCGTAGACATCGTCGATACCGTCGTCATGAACTTCTCTGGCGGCCCCGCCGCCCCCGCCTACGAAATCGTGCAGCTGCTCGCCGACCGCCTTGGCCTGGATACCGGCGTGAACCGCGTCGCCGTAGCCTCCATAAACCGCGAGCTGCGCGGCATACGCACGGAACTCTCGGCCTTCGATCAGTACAAACGCATGCCCCCCGATATAGACTTGAGCTCCTACAAGCCCAGCCCCGAGCTTTCATCCCTCCTCGACGGAGCCGTAGAGGCAGCCAAAGCAGGCAAGGCCGACGAAGTGCTCAGGCTCTGCCAGCGCATAGAGGCGAGCTTCAACTATCCGGAGCCGGACGACATCGTGCGCCGCGCCCAGATACCCGGCGGCATGTATACCAATATGATGAGCCAGCTTAAGGACCTTAAGCTCGAGCACCTGGTCGATGAAGTGCTCCACGTCGTTCCCCTAGTGCGGCTCGATGCCGGCGTGCCGCCCCTCGTCACCCCCACCAGTCAAATCGTTGGCGCCCAAGCGGTCAACTGCGTGGTAGATCGCACCCAGGGCAAGAGCTTCTATACTAATGTATCCAAGAATTTTATCGACCTCGTCAAAGGCTCCTACGGCAAGACACCCTTCGCCATAGATCCCGAATTCCGCTTTAAGATAGCCGGGGTGCGGGAAGAAACCCCTTATGACACCAGTAAATATAAGAAACAGCCTAACCCAGAGCTGCCCGAATTGGGCGGTTTACGCCTGGCTTTGGACGAGAAAGAGGAGCTTCTCCTGGAACTCTTTCCCAGCGTGGCGGACAAATACCTGCGCGGCGTACGCGAAAAGGAGTATGCCGCGAGCCTCCCGCCGCCCCCGCCTCCCGCGCCGCCCAAACCCGAACCCTACCCGGCCGAATTCTGGGAGTACTTGACCGCTAATATAGAGGCGTAGCTTATTAGGCTCTGCTCTAGCTCGAGGGTCGGCATAGGCCGGCACTCGAGCTTTTTGTTTTGACAGCGGCATAGCGCCAAGCTATACTGAGCCGGCCTAGGGAAGCCACGCCATATTTAAAAACGCACAGGCGCATCCAGGCAAAGGACAGGCGTTGCACAGGCTGTTTCGGCGCCGTGCAATGTAACGAACGCCCTTATTCCTGGCCAGATGGCAGCCTCAACCAGCCGTCATAGGCAGAAATTCGCTCTTTTCACGCGTACATTGCGCAAGCAAGCCACCAATTAACCGCGTCTAGTCCTCAGAGCCCGGCTAGGAGCTTACGATGACTATCGAGTTTTTCTATTTCAAGGGCATGCTGGCTATTCGTACGCCTTTTCAGCAAAACATAGTCAATGCCCTGCGGAATATTCCCGGCAGGACCTGGAACCCCGATTTATGCTTATGGCTCCTGCCCGATAGAAAAGCCGCGAGCGACGAGCTCTTGAGCGCCATCTATGATACCGGGAATTATTCGCTTATCGACCTGCCCCTTGAAAGCCCCAATCGGAAGGAAATGCTCGAGCGCTATAATGAAGCGCTTATAGCGCGACATTTCAGCGAGCGCACCAATACCAGTTACCGTCACTGGGTGGAGCGCTTCCTCGGCTACTTCTATGACCTTGACGCCGCCAGCCTAGGCGAAGCGGAGGCCAATCGCTTTTTGAGCATGCTCGCCGTTCGAGAGGGCGTGAGCGCCTCGACGCAGAACCAGGCTCTGGCCGCCCTCCTCTTTTTCTTCCGTACCGTATTGGCTAAAAAAGACCTAGAGATCAATGAGCTCGTACGCGCTAGAAAGCCAACGCGCCTGCCTATAGTCTTAAGCCGTGAAGAAGTAAAAGCCGTGCTCGCCCAGCTCCAGGGAGACGCCTGGCTGGCGGCCTCCCTGCTGTACGGCACCGGCATGCGCCTAATCGAATGCCTATCCTTGCGCGTACAGGATATCGATTTCGAACGAAGCGAAATACTAATCCGCAACGGCAAAGGCGCTAAGGACCGCCACACCATGCTTCCCTCGACCCTCAAAGCGGCCCTTAATGAACACCTCATTCGTATAAAAGCGATCCACCAGGAGGATCTTAATCAAGGTTGGGGCGCGGTACCGCTTCCAGGAGCTCTTGATCGCAAATATCCGGCCGCCGAGAAAGACTGGCTCTGGCAGTGGGTATTCCCGCAAGAACGCCGTTGGAAAAATAAGGAAACCGAAAACGAAGGCCGTCACCATATGGACGAATCGATACTACAACGCGCTGTGCGCCTAGCAGTCGCACGCGCCGGCATAGCTAAGCGCGCCTCATGCCATACCTTCAGGCACTCATTCGCCACCCAGCTCCTAGAAAACGGCCATGACATACGAACTGTGCAAGAGCTCCTCGGCCATAGCGACGTTAAGACCACTATGATCTATACCCACGTCTTAAACCGCGGACCTTCCGGCGTTCGTAGCCCGTTTGATAACCTGTAAACATGGACA
>JBFZES010000092.1:0-5719 GCA_041306725.1 Spirochaetaceae bacterium
CCGGCAGGGTGCCGGGACGCATACGGTCAACCGTTTTGGGCATCTATTTCTTCGCGGGTATGGAAGGCAGCGGCGTACTCACCCCCCTTTTGGGCCGATGGATCGACGATTACGGCTTTCAGGCCGGGTTCACCATCCTGGGCCTGGGCCTGGGCGCGGCGGTAGCCGTTTGCGCCTTGGCGCTCGCGGGGATGGAACGGAGCGGTATGGCTAAGGAAATATCCCAAGATTGACGGCTAAAGGCTTTCGTGCATAATCGAAGTAACCCTAAATTTAGCGAGGCTAGTATGGAAACAGGCATGGCATGGCTTATGGCGGCGGTCCCGGCGGGTATTTTGGTAGCCTTCGCGGTACACTGGATAAGCCTGGCAAGGGTCGATACGGCAGAGCGGCGCCTGCCGCTGTGCCGCGGGACCTACCTGGGCATGTCGCTTCAGCTGGCGCTGCTGGCCTGGGTATCGGCCTTGGCTTTGATACCTGGCTCGGCCCTGTCCCTGCTGGTCGCGGCCGGCATGACCTTGTCGTGCGCGGGAGACGGCTTTAACCTGCAGTTCGACGGCATACGGAAGCGGGTGGGCGAGCCGCTGTTCTTTGGCATCCTCTGCTTCGCGGGGGCGCAGCTGTTGTATATCGCGGCTTTCCTGTCTGCCGTTCCCCTGGGGAGCCTTATCGCCGATGGGTACTTCTATCAGCTCTTGGCAGTGCTGGTCGTGGTTCCGGCCATATTGTTCTTCCTGCGGGTATACGATCCGGGAAGGCCCCGAAGGGTCATGATAGCCGCGTTCGCGTACGGTTTCATATTGGGGGCGATGGCGGCCGTGGCCATATCAGCGGCCATAGCCCGCGGGGGCAGCTGGTATATCGTCGCCGGAGGCGCGCTTTTCTTCCTGCTCTCCGATGCCATCATGGGGCAGACGACCATACGCGGCGTGCATCCCAGGAACGAATTCCAGGTTCCGTGGATCACGTACCTCGCGGCGCAGGGCCTGATCATCGTAGGCGCTGCGCTGGCTTAAGGTGCTAATAGTGCCGGATTGCGGGAAAATGCCTATATTTAGACGGGAGATCGATATCAGCCCCATGGCAGTATCCAGCTATCGCCCATTCGCTAGGAGACCTGAACAATGCCCGACAGATCCGACGCCATCGTGTTTTACGGCGCCACCGGCGACCTTGCGTATAAAAAAATCTTCCCCGCGCTGCAGCGCATGGTATCCTCGGGCAGCCTGGACGCGCCTATAGTCGGCGTGGCCCGCGCGGGCTGGAGCCTTGAGAAGCTACGGAACCGCGCGCGGGAAAGCGTGGAAAAGAGCCTCGCCCGGCCCGACGCGAAAGCCTCGGAGGCCTTCCTGGACCGCTTGCGCTACGTGGAAGGCGAGTATCACGACCCGTCCACCTACGCCGAACTCAAGTCGGTGCTCGGCGAGGCTAAGCGCCCGCTTCAGTACATGGCCGTGCCCCAAAACCTTTTTGAAGTGGTGTTCGAGGGCCTGCGCGGGGCCAACGCACTTGAAGGCAGCCGCCTCGTGCTGGAAAAACCCTTCGGCCACGACCTTGCCTCGGCCAAGCGCCTGAACGCGCTCCTGCACAGCGCGCTCGACGAGCGATCGATCTTCCGCATAGACCACTACCTTGGCAAGGACGCCGTGCAGAACCTGGTGTTCTTCCGCTTCGCCAACGCCTTCCTTGAGCCCATATGGAACCGGCGCTACGTGGAGTCCGTGCAGATAACCATGGCCGAGGACTTCGGCATAAGCGGGCGCGGCGCTTTCTACGACGCCACCGGCGCCATACGCGACGTGGTGCAGAATCACCTGCTCCAGGTCCTCTCAAATATCGCCATGGAAGCGCCCGCCAATACCGACGATCCGGAGGCGCTGCGCGACGAGAAGGTAAAGGTGCTCAAGTCCATACCCACGCCCCTGCCAGCCGCGGCGCTGCGCGGCCAGTTTAAGGGCTACCTTGACGAGAAGGGCGTAGCGCCGGGCAGCAGGACCGAGACCTTCGCCGCCATGATGCTCGAGGTACGCAACTGGCGCTGGGAGGGCGTGCCCTTCTACATACGCGCCGGCAAGGCCCTGCCCGAGTCACGCACCGAGGTATTCGTAAAATTCAAGCTGCCGCCCCCCGCCCTCTATGGCATTACGCCGGCGAGCAACTATATGCGCTTCCGCCTCAGCCCGGATATGGTCATAGCGCTTGGCGCCAGCGTACGCGAGCCTGAATGCCCGCAATGCGGCCATCCTCTTGAGCTCGTGGCCATGCACGATCACGGCATAGCGTCCACCGACCCGTACAAGGAGATACTTTCGGACGCTATGCGCGGCGAGACCTACCGCTTCGCCAGGCAGGACTATGTGGAGGAAGCTTGGCGCATCGTAGAGCCCCTCATCCATGAGCTGCCCGAACCGCTGCCCTATGAGCGGGGCAGCTGGGGGCCGGCGGGAAGCGAAAGCCTCGTGCCGGGGGGCTGGGCGTAGTAAGCCGCCGATTCCCTCCGGCCCTTACAGCCAGGAGGCCACGGCTTTGACGGACCAGTCCCAGAGCGCCGCCGCTAAGCCCTCATCGTCGGCTATGGGGTTCCAGGAGCGCGGCTTCATCGCCGCCCAGTAGGGGGCGTCGCCTTCGATCCGCCCCGTGGCCAGCGCTATCGCGGTGCGGGCGCCCCTGCGCGGAGTAACGATGAAGCCGGTAAGGTAGCCTATCCAGGCCAGGGGCTGCATGAGCGCCCGGTACCACGCCGGCCTGCCGGCATAGAAAAGACCGGTGTTCACGACGCCCGGATGAACGGCCCAGGCTGAGAGGCCCTGGCCGGCGTAACGGTCGCGGAGAGCGCGGGTAAAAAGCATTTGCGCGAGCTTAGACTCGCGGTAAGACTTCATAGGGAAATAATCCTCCGGCCCTATCCGCGCGTCCCGCTCAAAATCAATGACGCTGCGGTCCGCGCCTTTTTCGCCGGATAAGGACGAAATGTTTATGACCTTCTTGTCCTCGGATGCGAGTACCAAAGGTGCGAGCAGCATCCATAAAAGGAAATGCCCTAGATAGTTCGCTTGGAACTGGAGTTCATAGCCATCTGCGGTGCGTTGCCAGGGGGGAGCCATCACACCGGCATTGAGGATGAGCGCATCGATCGAGCTAAGCTGGCCCTTGAGCCGCGCGGCGCAGTCCCGAACCGAGGATAAATCCGCAAGATCAAGGCTCAGCGTATCGACGGCCGCGCCAGGCACGGAAGAGAGGATGCGCCGCGCCGCTTCGCCGCAGCGCTCAGGCGAGCGCCCGGCAATCACCACCCGGTAACCGGAAGCCGCCAGGCCTATTGCCGTTTCCCGGCCCATATCCCCATTGCCGCCGGTAATCAAGGCGGTCTTAACGCTCGCTCGCTGCATGGCATCCTCCACCCGGCAAGTATCGCTCAATAGAATCCCGATTGCCAGGGGCGCGGTTTTTTGGCCATTGCGCTTAGCGTTCGCCCGGCCTATCTTTTATCCGCCGGGCGAGTAGCCTGCGGCGTATCGGCGATAACGCCAAACAGGGAGGGCTAAGCCATGAAGAGCGGAGAGCTTCTGCGATCCTCGTATCGCCTCGAAGAGCGCCTTGGGAAGAGCCCCTACGCGGAAACATGGGCCGCCGCCGCTACCGAGGGCTGCACGGCCCTGCCTGCCGGCTCATTGGTCGTGATCAAGATACTGGCGCTTGGGGACATGCCCGACTGGAAGGGCTACGAGAGCTTCGAGCGGGAAGCCGCCGCGCTCAAGGCGCTTAAGCACCCGGCCATACCCCGTTACGTGGACTCCTTCAGGCTCGACGAGGCCGACGGCCACAGGCTGTGCCTGGTCATGGAGCGCATGCCCGGGCGCAGCCTGGCGGCGGAGCTCGAGTCGGGACGACGCTGGACCGAGGCCGATATAGAAGCCCTGTTCGTCGAGCTTTTGTCTATCCTTGCCTACCTGCAGGCCCTGCGGCCGCCCATCATCCATCGCGATGTAAACCCTAAGAACCTCATCGTTAGGCCCGACGGCAGCCTTGCCCTCGTGGACTTTTCCGGCGTGCAGGACGCGGTGCGCCTTGCCTACCGCGACAGCTTCAGCATGATGGGCAGCGCCGGCTACGCGCCGCTTGAGCAGATATCCGGCAGGGCGGGCACGCGCTCGGACCTCTATGCCGCCGCCGCCACCATGGCCACGCTCCTCACGCGCAAGCATCCCTCGGACCTGCCCCGCAAGGGCCTCCGCATAGACCCCGGCGCCCTCGTCGAGCTGTCGCCGCGTCTTTTGTACGTTTTGGAAAACTATCTCGATCCGGACGAGGAGCGCCGCGACCTGCCGATAGCCGAGGCCGTGGCCCTGCTTAGGGGCGAGCGCGATATCCCCGGCTCGGCGGAAAAGCTTTCGGCGATACCCGCCGGTACGGCGCTTTCGGCGGGCCGCGCCGCGCCGATGGCCGACGAGAGCGCCTTGAGCCGGGCCCTCGCCAAGCTTGCGGAACTGGCGGCAGATAGGATGGGCGCCGCCGATGCGGAGGACGGCGAAGACGAGGGCACCGTTCCCGCCCTGCCCACGGACAGCAGGGTGCGGCTGCGCTACGACCAGGACAGCTTGAGCCTGTCCATTCCCCGGGGCAGCCCCTTATCGCCCGGCTTCCTAGGCGGCGGCGTCTTTGCCGTCTTCTGGCTGGGCTTTGTGGCCTTCTGGACCTTCATGGCCGTAGCGTCCGGCGCGCCTCTGTTCTTCCCGCTTTTCTCCCTGCCTTTCTGGGCCGTGGGCATAGTCTTGGTACGCACCCTGCTTAAGCCCGTGTTGAGCAGGGTGGACATAGAAATGACTAAGGAAGGCGGGGTACTGGTGCGCGAGAGTTTTTTTGGCACGAGGACGCGGCATTGGCCCCTTGAGGACCTGGGTTCCTGCCGCAATGCCCCCGCCCTGATCAGCCAGAAGGGCAGGACCGACCTTGAGCTGGTGCTTGAACTGGGCACCAAGAGCCTTCGCTTCGGCTCCGCGCTCTCCAACCGCGAGCGCTCGGCTATAGCGCGGAGCGTAAACGCCTGGCGCAAGGGCGAGCCGCCGGCTTTAAGCGACGCTCCTTCCCGCTAATCAGCCTTGCCTGCTCTCAGGCGGCGATGGCGGAGTCGGCAAGAGCGACAGGACGAACGCGCCGACGAGGGGCAGGGCGGCGAGCGCCCTGGCGGCCGGCGGGAAGCGCCTGCTTTCAAGGGCGCCTAAGAGCCAGAAGAGGCCGAAGTCTACGAGCATAATCTTTATGAGGAGCGACGAGCGCAGGGCCTCGGCGAATATCGCGTAATCGAAGGCCGGCCTGAGGTTGAACATAAGCGCGGCCATGGCGGCGAGCCCGGCCAGGGCCGACAGGATGCGCAGCGGGGCCGGAAGGGGCTTTCGTTCGCCTTTCGGCTCGCGGATCAGCAGCCAGGGCAGCAGGATGAAGGCGCCGCCCGCGAAGGACGCGACGCAAAACGGCCAGGGGCCCGGCTTCCAGCGCCGCTTGTCGCCCGCCCGCAACACGAGGTAGGCAAGGGGCCAGAGCCCCATCAGGTTAAAGAGCAGGGCGCCTATGCCTTCTACGCCAGGCACCGCAGGCTGGGCGTCCGCCCCGCCTGGCATGGCCATGCGCAGGTAGCCGCGTATAAGGTCCATCGAGCCGTCGTCCGCGCCGGGCAGGGCGAAGGGCAGTATGAGACCAGCCACGAGCAGCGCGATCCAGG
>JBFZES010000093.1:0-7664 GCA_041306725.1 Spirochaetaceae bacterium
ATTCCACCCTAGCGTGGAACGGCGACCAGCACGTGGACTGGAGCGAGGACTACGGCATAGGCTCGGTCGTGCGGGCGAGCCTCTCACTGGCCATGAGCGGCATGGCGCTCTGCCATAGCGACGTGGGCGGCTACACCACCCTGCCGCGCATGGCGCGCAGCAAGGAGCTCTTCCTGCGCTGGCTGGAACTCGGGGCCTTCTCTCCGGTCATGCGCAGCCACGAGGGCAACCGGCCGGACGCTAACTGGCAATTCGATTCCGACCAGGACACCATACGGGCGGTAGCGCGCTTTTCGCGCATTCACGCCGCGCTCAAGCCCTACCTCGAGGCCATGGGCAAGGAAGCCGCGGAGCGGGGGCTGCCGCTCATGCGGCCGCTCTTCTTCCATTACGAGGGGGATTTCGGCGTGGACGAGGATACGGCCTATCTCTTAGGGCGCGACCTGGCGGTGTACCCGGTGCTGTCGCAGGGAGCCGGCGCGCGCCGGCTTACCCTGCCCGACGATGCTTGGATAGGCCTTTGGGACGGCAAAGCCTACGGAGCCGGCGTCCACGATATGAACGCGCCGCTCGGAACCATACCCGCGTTCTACCGGGCCGCGTCGGGCTACGCCAGGCTATTCGCGACGATAGGCGCGCTTTAAACGATAGCCTAATACGGGCTCTCCCCTAGGGGGATGCCTATCCTGGCGGACGGGCAAACAGGGGCGAAAAGACCGCCGCGGCTTTGCCGTTTTTGCCTGCTTAGTCCTTTCGGTCTTTGCGCTCCGCCTTTTTCCTTCGGTACATGACGCCGTCGGCTATCGCGAGCAGCTCCTCCAAATCAGGGCAAGAGCCTCCCGCGCCGCCCGCGGTGCCAATGCTCGCGGAGAGCACGACCAGTTGCCCGCTAATGGAAAGAGTGGCCTTAGATATAATGTTTGCCAATTTCGCCGCCGCGGCCTCCGCGAGCCCCTCATCGCATTCCGGAAAGGCGAATACGAACTCATCGCCGCCATAGCGCCCAAACAGGTCGCAGGCCCGCAGCGATTCTTGGCACAGCCTCGCCACGAGGCATAAAGCCTCATCCCCCGCCGCATGCCCCCAGCTGTCATTGATATCCTTGAAGTCATTCAAGTCCATTATGGCCACCCCGAACGGACGCCCGTAGCGCCTGGCGCGCTCCAGTTCGGTTCGGGCCAATTCAAGGAAGTACCTTCGGTTAAGCAGGCCAGTCAGCTCGTCGATGCGGGCAAGCTCCGTGAGCTTAGCTTCAAGCGCCGCCCGTTCGCTGACATCGATGAGGGTAAGCACGCGCCCGCGATTGCGCTTACGGCTATCCTCAAGCAGGGAAATGCGCGGCTCAAACAGCCTTTCCGCGCCATTAGGCAGGCTGAGCAACAATTCTTCAGCCTGTTCTCCGGTAAACGCCCGCGCCACGGCCGGAAAGCCGGCAAGGATAGTAGCGGCCGGCAAGCCTAATATCGCCGACCTATTGTTCAGGCATGGCAGCAAGTCCCCGGCCTGGCGGTTAAAATCCGCCAGGCGTTCCTTTTCGTCCACCACGACTATAGCGTCGCGCATCTGGTCAAAGACCGCGTCCCTGGCCAGGGGCGCAAGGTCAAAGGCGCGGTGGCGAAGGAAGCCAAGGGCAAAGAATACCGACGTAACGGCAAACGCGATAGGCGCGACATCGAGCCCGTAGGGGGTGCCGACGAACAAATAGAATACATTTCCGGCCATGGGCAAGAGGCCCCCGGCGAGAAAATATCCGGCCTGCGCCTTTTTCGCGTGGCTGCCTCTGCTTATGTTGGAAGCGAAGATGACGATTCCGAAGGCGAACGCCAGATACATGTAAGCCTGCTGGATTATGTACCAAAAGCCCCCGGTCAGGCTGAGTATGGTCAAACCTTCTACTTTCGCGATAAACGGATTCACATAAAACCACTCATGCTTATCGATGAAGAGGACTAGCGCATAGGTAATAAGGGAAGGCATAAAAACCAGCCACCTGAGCCTTGACTTAACCCAGCGGCCATCGAACTCAATAGACAGGAGGATGATAAGCGCCGGTATGAACGAGAGGCCGGTATACTGTAGCCGGGTGAAGTAAAGCAGGGTCCGCACATCCGGAGAAGAAAGCTCGCCAAAATAGCCGCCGGCGTACATACCGCAGCAGAGGCATAGCCAAGCGAATACCCGCGATCCCGGGTTGCCCGCCGATCGGGTAAAGCCCACGAAGGCCAGGATAAAAAGGACGAGGGTGGTACCCCCAAGGATTAAGCCCAAGAGCTGATACATACCGGGACTGGCCTCCGCGCTGGCGTACTTTAACTAATATTACTCTACGGCCGCCGCTTACGCAAACGCGGCTTTCCCAAGCCGTTTCCGTTTAAGTCGCCGGAAGCTCCCGCGATTTCATGGCTTGCCAATGTAAATAAATTTTTATCCCTTTAATTCGATAAAAATCGCTATATACTTAGCCTCAAGATTACTAAACAGCTCTCGGAGGTAAAAATGAAGATCTCCGCCAAACTCGTCCTTGCCTTCCTATTCGTGGCGGCTATAGCCGCGACCATCGGCATCATAGGCATTAACCGCATCCAGGTCATCAAGACGGCTGACACGTACTTGTTTGAGAGGGTAGCCGTGCCGCTCAATCAGCTCGGCGACCTGAGAGAGAGCTACCAGCTCCGCCGGGTAGCCATACTCTACATGCTACGGTCCAGTACGGAGGCCGACATAGAGCGTTACTACGCCGCGGCTGAAAGCCAGACCGCGAGCCTCGCGGCTACCAGCGAAGCGCTGCGATCATCGGTGGCCGACGCGCGCAGCGTCGAGATTCTCGACGACATAGGAGCAGCCAACGGCCGCTACCTTACGCAGCTCGTGGAGCTTAAGCGGCTCTTCCTGGCCCAGCGCATCGACGAGATGAACAGGCTCATTCAGACCACCTTCGCCGAGATAAACGGCGCGACGGAAAAGGGCATACAGGCCTTGGCGGCGCATCAGGTGAGCCTGGCCCACGACATAGCCGCGCAGAACGAAGCCCTGGCTCAGAGGACCGTCCTGATTATGTGGGCCGCGCTCGCGGCCGGCGCGCTTATCGCCTTGACCTTGGGCCTAGGCCTGTCGCTTTCCATAACGAAGCCGCTCATGACCAGCATAGGCTTGGCCGTTAGCGTTTCCCGGGGCGAGCTAAGCCAGGACGTGCCGGAGGGCCAGATTAAGCGCTCCGACGAGATTGGCGAACTGGCCAAGGCCCTCGACGCTATGATCAAGAGCCTGCGCGCCCTGGCCCAATCGGTGCTCGGCTCGTCCGGCAACGTATCGGGAGGCAGCCAGGAAATGGCGGGGACGGCGCAGCAGATGAGCCAAGGCGCCACCGAGCAGGCGGCCAGCGCCGAAGAGGTATCCTCGTCCATCGAGGAGATGAACGGCACCATCAGGCAGAACGCCGACAATGCCCAGGCTACGGAGGGCATAGCCCGCAAAGCCGCCCTGGACGCCGAACTCGGCTCGCAGGCGGTGAGCAAGACGGTACTCGTCATGAAAGAGATAGCCGGCAAAATAGGCATCATTGAAGAGATAGCCAGGCAGACCAATTTGCTCGCGCTGAACGCCGCCATAGAGGCGGCCCGCGCCGGCGAGGCGGGCAAGGGCTTCGCCGTGGTGGCCAGCGAGGTGCGCAAGCTGGCCGAGCGCAGCCAGGGCGCCGCGGGCGATATCCTGGCCTTGTCCCGGGACAGCACCGCAGTGGCGGAAGAGGCCGGTTCCCGCATCCTGGCCGTAGTACCCGACATCAGGAAGACCGCCGAGCTCGTGGCGGAGATTAGCGCCGCCAGCCGGGAGCAGAGCGTGGGCGCCGACCAGATAGCCCGGGCCATAGCCCAGCTCGACGCGGTCATACAGCAGAACGCGAGCGCCAGCGAAGAGATGGCTAGCATGGCCGAGGAGCTGTCCGGGCAGGCCTCGCAGCTCGCGGAGGCTATAGCGTACTTCAAGCTCAAGGACGGCGCGCGGCCATCCAGTGCCGCCGCCCTTCCGGCCGGCGCGAAAACCACCCCGAGCTCCGACACGATGGCCGCGACGGCCGCCTTACCGGCGAAGCGCCGGGAACGCCTGCCCAAGAGGCCGGGCCGTACGGCCCTGGCCATACCAGGGAAAACCGCCAGTGCCGAGGCGGGAGGCCTCATGGACTTCGAAGAGTTTTAGTCGTAAAGCGCGCCTCTTAGCTCCGCGCTATTATCGATTCTCCTGCTTTTCCCTGTTTCGCTTGTCGTTGATCAAGTCAAGGGTAGCGGCGTCCAAAAGGAGCTTGCCTTCCGCTTTGGGCAAATCCATGGCCTTTGCCTGCTCCACTATTCCGTTAAGCGCGGCCTTGAGGAATACCCGCGGTATCTTGACCAGGCGGGAGCAGGCCTCGGCGCTGAAGCGCACGTCGGGGTCGATGCGATCTGCCGCGTATTGTACGGTGGCTATATCCATGCCCGGCTTGCAGGGTATGGGAGCCGCGCGGGGCCGGCGGAAGCGCGTATACCAAAAGCTCTTGGAATCCCGGTAGCCGTAATCCACGGGCACCTTTGGAAAGGCTCCCGCCCTTACCCCGTTGACTATGGACCGAAACTGCTTTTCCTTCATGAGTATCTTGTCGACCTTCAGTATGAAATGCGCCCCGAATTTGCTCGTTATGCCATTAAAGTCGCGGTAAGGCGGCTCGACGCCTTCCAGCTGGCCAAGCCTGGACCTATCCTCAAAGGCGTTTTCCAGCCCGCTGTCCCAGCTGCATTCCATGACCTGGAAAGCGCTCCGCAGCACTTTAGGGCGGGGCGTGCCGTCGGCGTCATCCAGGCCGGCCAGGCCATCCTCCAGCTCCAGAAAAGTCTTGGCCATTTTCTCTTTAGAGCTGTCTCCGGGAAAGCCCAGGCGGACGGTTTCCGTGAACATCCTCGGGCTATCCTCGAGGAAGTTGATCGAGCACGTTCCGGTACGGAGCAGGTTTTGCGCGGTATTCGAAGAATTCCGGCATTCAAGCAACATGGCGTAGTACGGCTTTCCGGCCACGTAGTAAGGGAAGCAAAGGGAATACGCTCCCAGCGTGGTGTCGCCGTCCGTATCCAGCGTGCCTATAAGCACCGTCGGCATGGGATAGAACAGGGAGGTCTGGTAGAAATTGTCGACGATACGCAAATCCCTGAAGCTTGACATAGATGATACTCCTTGGCTCTTATGCGAGACGCTTAGGTAAAAGGGCATTAACCCAGGATTTTCCAGTTTCTTAACGAGTAGAGGGGAATCAAGGGAATGAGTATGGGAACTTTGCCGCAGTAAGCCTGGAATGCGGGGTCGGCCCCATAGCTCTCCGTTTGCCGCTTCTCCAAACGCCGCGCGCCATTGAACATTATGAATACGATAGCAGCGAGGCCGAACAGGCTGAGCGACCATTGAAGCGGCCCGTGAAGGCAGCTCAACGACCCTATGAATAGGCCGACCCACACGAGTATCTCGCCGAGGTAGTTAGGGTAGCGAACGACGGCGTAAAGGCCGGTCGAGCAGAAACGGCCGGGGGCGCGCTTCTTGGCCGCCGACTTGGCCGCGTCCGCCAGCGCCTGCAGCGCCAGCCCAAGGGCGCTCAAGGCCGCGCCGGCCAGCAGCAGCCCCTGATCCTGACCGGCCAGGCCGTTGCTCAGCCTAAAGTACAAAGGAGAAACCTGGGCGAAGTACAAGAGGCCCACGCCAGCCCAGACGATGAGCGACAGCGCTAAGGGTACTCGGCGCGCGCCGGCGGTAGCTTCTTCCAGGACCTTCTTATACGCATCGCCGCGGGCTTCTCTCGTAGCCAGAAAGAGCCCAAGCCGCAGCGCATAGGCGGCCATTACCAGGATCGCGGCGGCGGCAGGCAGGGTAAGGTCCTTCCAGAACAAGAAGGCCATCCCCGCGGCCAAGCCAAGAACCGAGAAAGCATAGCCTATGGATACGAACCATATAAATTTCTTAAAGCCCACTGCGCTGAAGGCCAGGGCAATGGCGATAAGGATGAGCCATTGGGGCATAGCGCTAAGCCTCCCGCGGGTAAAGGCTTTGGACATAAGCCTTGAAGGAGCGCCGGCCATAGGCCAGGCCGGCTACCATATCGTGAGACAGCGTCCATTTGCCAAAGAGGATGTTAGCGTACTTGCCGTTGCCGCTGATCCGGGCTATCAAAGCGAGCAGGTCGAGCAAAAAACCCGGAACATAGCGCACGGCGGCGGGCTTGCCGGCAGCGCTAAAAAAAAGGCCGGCGATTTCTTCATAGCTATAGGTCTCTACACCGCCAAGCTCCACCGTCTCGCGGCTACGCTCAAGGTTAGCCAGGATATAGTCGGCCACGTCTGCCGTGTCGATAACATTGGCCCTGGACGTCCGGCCTTTTAGCAGACGCACGGCGCCGGAGTCGACCATGGGCATAAACACCTTGGCTATATCATAAAAATAGCCGCTCGGCCTAATAATTAGGTAATCCAGGCCGCTGGACTCAAGAGCCACTTCAAAGCGCCGCTTCGCGTCGAGCATGGGCACGGAGGCATCGGTATCGGCCTTGATTACCGAAGTATAGACGAACTTGGCGACGCCGGCCCTTTTTGCCTCGTCGAGCAGGTTCAGGTTGCCGAGGAGATCTACGTCGTAATGTGTCACCACGGTACTGGAAACGGTCAAGCCAACCGTGGTGATCACGGCATCCATGCCGTCGCACAGGCCCTCCAGGGTATCGGGCCTGGTTACGTCGATCTCGCGGGCGGCATAGCGCGCGCCGTCTAGGCCTTCTATGTCCTTGACGAGCTTATCGGCCGCCGTCACGCGATGCCCCGCGGCCACGGCCGCCTTGGTAAGCTGGGTTCCAAGCTTGCCGAACGCCCCGGCTATAAGAATATTCATCGTTCCCTCCTAACGCGCTAGCTTTCCAGTATCGAGGTCGACTCTTCGAGCAGGGCCACCAGCTGGGCGCTTTTTTCCGCGCCGAGCCCCACATAGAGTTTCTTGGTTACCGTAAGGTAGTCTTCCATGATTTCCTCGACGATCTCCCTGCCGGCCGGGCTGCACAGCAGGTAGTAACTCCTGCCATCGGTATCGTCGCTTTTTTTTACGAGCAGGCCTGTACGAATCAGCGATTTGACCAGCTTGCTGACATACGGCCTCGTGCAGCGGAAATAATCCGCTATCTGGTTGGGCTTAATGCCTTTGCCGCCGTGAGCGTGAAAGACCAGTATCAATACCCGGTACGTGCCTGAGTCCGCCAGGATATTGAGCGAGGTCTTAATATGAACGCTGCGGAAAAGCGCGACGCTTTGCGCCATGCGCATCAAGTGATCCATGCCCCGCCTTGAATATTTAGTTAACTCGGTAAACTTTATACCCATAAATTCACCGCGAAGTCAAGCGACGGAAGCCGCTATGCGGCTATACTGTTATTAGTTCCCCGAAGCTTGTGTCTCGGGTATAAACGCCGCTCCAGCTCGCGTACTTCGATTGGGCACGCCGCTAGGCAAAGCGTAGATGTACGGACAGACACAAGCTTCGGGGAACTAACGAAGCGCTTAAAGGAGCGGCCATGGCATATAAGACGGTACTTTCCGAGCTCGGGAACAACTATGTGTGATCGATTACCCTCAACCGTCCAGAGCAACTTAACTCGTTCTCCACCCAAA
>JBFZES010000094.1:0-6907 GCA_041306725.1 Spirochaetaceae bacterium
ATTGGGCCTTTCCCGGCGCGGAAACGCGATCCGAGCCGTTTGGGGTGGCCCCGCCTGGCAACGAGAAGCTCGGGCTTAATCTCTGGCTATTCCGCGGCCTCGCCCCTAAGGGCCCGAGCCGCGTAATCGTCGAGCGCTTTGAGTTTACGCCCGCTATCCTGGGGGACCTGCGCTAAGGACGGAGCTCCTCCGTCCCGTCGCCGCATCGGCGCGCAGCGACGCAGAAATCGGCCTCATCGTTGGTCTTGTATATATATCAAAAAACATATATAAACACGATATGATCACTAAGAATTCTATTATTGGGGCCTTGTCGCTGGCTTTCGTGCTCGCCGTGGCTATAGGCGGATTTTATTATCCTTTCATCGGCTTCGCCGTGGCCGCCGTCATGGTCGTAGCCATGGCCATGAGCCTCGTAAAGCCGCGCCTCTTTTGCGCGAAGGCCTGCCCCCGCGGCAGGGCTTTAGGCTTCGCGCTTAAGAAGCTGAGCCGCGGCAAGCCGCTTTCGCCAACGGCGCTATCCGCCGGATCCAGGCGTGCTTTGTGCGGGTTCATGATGCTCTGCGTGGGCGGCAATATTTATCGGCTTTTCGGCTCGCCCGCGGCCCTGGGTAGCTTTTTTTGGGGCCTGTGCGTAGTGTCGCTGGGGGCCGGCGTCGCAGTGGGTATTATATATAAGCCCCGAGCATGGTGCGTCGTGTGCCCTATGGGTACGCTGCAGGAAACGATAGGCGCGCGCAAAGGCTAGCTGGCGCTTGCGCCTTGCCTGTTTTTGAGTACACTGGCTAAACGCGGATATGGGAACTTAAGGCCTCCGCGTGCGGAGGTTTTCCATGTATCAAGCGGCCGCCATAGGCCTCGGCTCGCTCATCAGTATAATGCTCAGCATGAATTCCGGGCTCGAGCGCTCGCTAGGCCAGGTGCGCTCGCTCCTCATCATCCACATAGTCGGCATGCTGCTCGTGTCCGCCATACTGGCTATCCGCCGCGAGCGTCCCCTCCTTAAGTCCGGCCTGCCCTGGTTTTACTACGGCGCAGGCGCCATGGGCGTGTTGCTCACCTTTCTCAATAACTGGGCCATAGGGGCGCTCGGCGTGACGATTACCCTTACCCTGGGCATACTCGGCCAGTTAAGCGCATCGGCCCTGATAGACCATTTCGGCTTGCTCGGTATGGTTAAGCGGCCATTAAAGCCGGGCAAGTTTGCCGGGCTCGCCCTTGTGCTGGCAGGCGTCTTCGTCATGACCCTGGGCAAGGGCGTTTAGCATGGTATATATCTTCGCTGTACTGGCGGGCGCTATGGTCATCCTCAACATGTCCATGAACGCGAGCCTGGCCGGCAAGCTGGGCGTGTTCCGGGGTACCTTCGTCAATTATCTCGTTGGCCTGTCGCTTATAAGCGCCGTAGCCCTCTTTACGGGGGCTTTTTTGCCCGTGGGCTGGACCATGCCCGCGCCTCAATTCCTGCTCGGCGGCGCGCTGGGCGTCATCATCGTATCGGCTTCCAACGTGGTCATTCCCAAGATACCGGTGGTATACATAACGGCGCTGTTTTTCGTGGGGCAGATATTCGCCGGTCTCATATTGGACTTTTTGCGCTCTGGCCGCGGCGATTGGGCTAAGCTTGCGGGCGCCGCCCTGGTATTGAGCGGCGTGCTCGTGAACGCGCTGCAGGACGCCAAAAAAGCTTAGATTTTTCTTGACTTTCCATCGCGTTCTAGGGCATTCTACGCCCCGCGCGGCGCTTACGCGCCGTTCGCGCGCGGGAATAGCTCAGTGGTAGAGCGCCACCTTGCCAAGGTGGATGTCGCGGGTCCGACTCCCGTTTCCCGCTCTCGCATATCTTCTTCAGCGCCGATACGCCGGCCGGCTCCCCTATAATCGATTTTTCCCTACGATCTTTCTCGTAGTCCCCGGAGCGCGCGATTGCCTAAAGCAGACGCGGCCGCTATGGTGCAACTATGAGTATAACCATACGGCCGGAGACGGCCCGCGATTTCAACGGCATAGCGCGCCTTACCGAAGAAGCGTTCGAGATCAATTTCCTAAACGACAACAAGACGGCCACCCATATCGGCGAGATAGCGCTGGTCGATCATTTGCGCCACTGGGAATTCCACGACCCCGAGCTTGCCCTGGTGGCCGAGGCCGACGGAGAGTTGGCGGGCCATATCATGTTTACCCCGTACCGCGTTAATTTATACGGAACCAGCCTGTTGCCGGCCTGCCTGTCCATTTTATCGGTGGCTCCGCGCTTCCAGCGCGCGGGCGTGGGCTCGGCTTTGGTGCGCGAAGGCTTAAAACGCGCCCGCGATAAGGGGCATCCGTTCAGCTACCTGTATGGCCATGATAGCTACTACCCGAAATTCGGCTATCGCACCCGCATGTTCGGCATCGCCGGCGTTACGCTGGCCGCCGACGAGTTTACCGCCAAGGCATACGAAGAGCGGGCGCTCGAAGCGCACATGCTGCCCGCCCTCATGGCCATGCACGAACGCTGCTTCGAAGGCGTATCCTTAGCCCTTGAGCCTTCAGGCCAAATGATGGAATGGAAGAGCTGGGTACCCTTCGTTACCACGTCGGCGCTCTACGATGGGACGCGGCTTTTCGCTTATGTGCGCTACGCGAGAGAGGGCGGGACGATATCGGCGAAGCGGGTGCTCGCCGCCGACGCGAAGGACCTGGCGCTGGCAGCGGGGCATTTGTTCAGCCTGGCGCCTCAGGCGGAAAGCCTAGCCCTGCCCCTCCATCCGGCTTCGCCCGTACTGCGCGGGCTCGCCTTCAAGCCCTGCCTCGAGGCCTGGGAGGCCGGCATGCTGCTCGTCCTGGACGAAGCATGCCCGGAGATCCGGCGCTATAGCCAGGATATTCAGGCCGACGCGCGGAAGCTGGGCATGATCACCTGGCCTATATTCTTCGACTGGCAATAGGCCTTGCGCCTCGGTCCCGTAGGGCGTAGCATGGGGCTATGGGATACAACGAGTACGAATTGAGCCTGCCCTGCTCCGCCCCCGAGGCGGAGCTGCGCGCGGCCATAGCCAGAAAAGCCAAATTGAGCGACTTCGACTATAGCATAGTCTTGAAAAGCCTGGACGCGCGGCACAAGGACCGCATAGCCTGGCTCTACCGCGTGGGCGTGCGATCGCCCGAGCTGACGGGCGGCACGGAGCCTAAAGCGCCATCGCTGGAGCATGCGCGGACGGCGCGCGGCGCCCGGGTGGCCGTGGCGGGCACCGGCCCCGCGGGCATATTCGCGGCGCTGTACCTGGCGCGCTCGGGCTTCAAGGTTACCGTGCTCGAGCGGGGGAGCAGGGTGGACGAGCGCAAGGCGGCCCTCGACGCCTTCGAGGCTGGCGGCCCCTTTCCCGCCGCCGACAACTACGCCTTTGGCGAGGGCGGGGCGGGCACTTTCTCCGACGGCAAGCTCAGCTCTCGCACCAAGGGCATAAGCGCCGAGCGCGAATACCTGTTTTCCGAATTCGTGGCGGCGGGCGCGCCGGACGAGATACGCTATATGACCCACCCCCATGTGGGCAGCGACAAGCTCTTCGCTATGACATCGCGCCTGCGGCAGGCGCTCGAAGAGGCCGGCGGCGGCATAGAGTTCGGGGCGCGGGTGGACGACCTCGTACTTTCCAGTGGAAAACTAAGCGCGCTCGATACGACGAAGGGCCGCTTCGAGGCCGAAGCCTTCGTGCTGGCCTGCGGGCACTCCTCCTTCGATACGCAGCGCATGCTCATGCGGCGGGGGGTGCCCTTCAGGACTAAGAATTTCGCCCTGGGCTTTAGGGCCGAGCATGAACAGGCGGCCATTAACCGCGCCCAGTGGGGCGTGAAGAGCCTGCCCGGCGTTAAGGCGGCCGAGTACCGCCTAACGGCGCAGAGCGGCGATACCGGCGTGTACTCCTTTTGCATGTGCCCGGGAGGCACGGTGGTGCCCGCGGCTGCCTTCCCGGACGCGAGCGTGGTAAACGGCAAGAGCGATTATTCCCGCGCCGGGCGCTGGGCGAACGCCGCGGTCGTGGCGGGCTTGTCCTTAAACGCTCTCTTGGGCGAAGAAGTATCTCCCGAACGGGCCCTGGATTGGCTTGAGGCCCTGGAGCGCCGCTTTAAGGAGTATGCCGGCGGCTGGCGCGCCCCCGCTATGACCATACGCGATTTCATGGCCGGCCGCTCGGGCACGGCCTTGCCGCCCTCGAGCTATCCCCTGGGGCTCATGCCCGCGGACCTCGCGGCTCTGCTGCCGGCGGCTATCGTGCCGCCGCTCCGCGAAGGGCTGGCGCAATTCTGCCGCAAGCTGCGCGGCTATGAGGACGGCATAATCCTGGGACTGGAGAGCAAGACCAGCGCGGCCATACAGGCTCTGCGCGATCCTGATGCCATGACCGCCGGCTATGACAATCTATATATAGCGGGCGAGGGCAGCGGATGGTCGGGCGGCATCGTAAGCTCGGCGGCCGACGGGCTCAGGGCCGCGCGGGCTTTGGCTACGCGCTACTAGGACTCGGCCAGGGCCTAGGAGAGCGCGGCCATCATGACCGAGGCCGCTATAGCCACGCTCAGAGATTCGGCGCGGCCGGCTCCCGGTATAGTGGCCAGGTCGTCCGCGAGCGCGAGTATGGCGTCGGACGGGCCGCGCGCCTCGTTGGAGAACACGAATACGGAGGGCGGGCATCCGCGGAATTCTCGGTAGTCGCGGCCGTCAAGGTCGGCCACCACCACGCGGTAGCGGCTCTTGAGCTCGGCAAGGGCGCGCGCCAGGTCGGGCCGCAGTATGTAGCGCATCCTGAACACCGAGCCCATGCTTGAGCGCACGGCCTTGCCGTTGAAGGGGTCGACGCAGCCTTCGTCCAAGAGCAGTTCGGAAAAGCCGAACCAATCCGCGCTGCGCGTTATGGTGCCCATATTGCGCGGGTCGCTGACGCTAAAGAGCGCGGGCAAAAGCGGCGCTGAAGGCTCCTCGGCTATGAGCCCTTTCCAGCTGAACGCGCCTATGAGGCCCTGCGGGTGCTCGGTGCCGCAGAGCCTGTCGAATTCCTTCGGAGGCAGGAGCGTTGTGGGCGCCTGCGAGAGGAGCGCGTCTATATCCTCGTATTGGCCGTAAAATCCCTCGCGCACGAACACGGAGGGGCAGTCGCAGCCGCTCTTGAGCCCCTCTTCCACTAACTTGCGCCCTTCTGCAAGAAAAAGCCCGCTTTCGAGGCGGGCCTTGCGTTGATGCAGGGTCGCGTAGAATTTTAGGTCGCTCGCGCTTGCGTGCGTCATGGCGCGGCCCCTGAGGGCTTATTTGCCGTAGAACGAACTGATATCGAAGAATATGTCCATGGACTTGCCGTCCTCGAACTGTACGGTCATGATATCGTACTGTCGGCCGTCCGCGCCCGGCTTGAGGGTCTGAGCCTGGACGTCCCAGCCTTCGCCCAAGGGGCCGAAGCGTTCCTCGAGATAGTCGTATTCGGCGTCCACGCCTTCGAACGAATCCTTGGCTTCTATAAGTATAGCCGTATCGACGCCGCGGCCTTCGCTGGTTTCCTGGAATTCTTTCATGGCTCTCTCTCCTTTGTCGGCTGATTGCGTTCCATAAAAGAATGGCCGTATCGCCCGCCCTACGCGTACCAGTCTATCATAAGTATGGCCTGCGCTTATAGTAAAGCGCCAGCCAAAAAGGGACGATTCTTGAATTTCTTAGCCCTAGCCAGCGCCATAAAGCCTGGCCAGGCCTTCTCGTTCGTGGCTGCAGTCTACGCCGACTATGATAGCGCGGCGGTCGTCGCCCGCGGCCGCCATGCCATCCATCGTTTCGCCTATGCGCCAGTGCGCCCCGTAGGTGGCGCTTTGCGGATCGAAGAGATTGTGCCCGTCCTGCATGTAGAGCACGGGATAGCGGCGCGAGGGCTGCGCTTCATAGCCTGCGGGCAGGAGCACGCGCACGGTTCGCAGGCGGCCGCCGAGTTGCCGTATCGTCGTTTCATGGATATCGATATGCATATCCGCATAATAATGCTCTTCCGGGTTTACCGCTATAGTAAACCGGTTTATACTCCTGGGCTATGAGCAGAATACTAGTATCGGGCCTGGTCAATATCGAGACGACCCTGCGCGTGGAGGGCTTCCCGATAGCGTATAGCCCCGTGCTCTATCCCTTCGGGGGCGTGAGCTCAAGCGTATCGGGGGTGGGTATGAACGTGGCCTTGGCGCTCTGCGCGCTGGGCGACAAGGTGGATTTCCTGAGTCTATTGGGCGGCGATATGGCGGGCGATACGGCCCTGGCGGCCATAGCTGCGGCGGGCTTGGATACGTCCCGTATACTGCGACCCCTGCCCGATACTCCGCAGTCGGTCATCCTGTATGACCGTTCGGGGCGAAGGCAGATAAACGTGGACTTAAAGGATATACAGGAGCGGCGCTATCCTGGGGGCGGCTTCCTCGCGGCCTTGGGCGGCGCGGACGCGGCCGTGCTCTGTAATATCAATTTCAACCGCGACGCCCTGGCTCAGGCCAAAGCGTCGGGCGTGCCGGTGTTCTGCGACGTGCACGTGCTGCGCGACCCGCGCGACGACTATAACCGCGCGTTCATGGAGGCTTCGCGGGTACTCTTCCTCTCCGATGAGGGCTTGTGGGCCCCGCCCCTCGAGGCGGCCGCCGAACTGCTTTCGCTATATCCTTGCCGCATCGTCGTTATAGGCTTGGGCGCCAAAGGCGCTTTGCTTTGCGAAGCCGGCGCGGAGCCCCTCCTGGTGCCGGCTTTGGCCACGCGGGCCATAGTATCGACGATAGGCGCGGGCGACGCGCTCTTCTCGGCTTTTACGCATTACTATCTGTCCGGTATGTGCCCTCAGGATGCCCTGCGCCGCGCCGTAGCCTTCGCCTCCTGGAAGATAGGCGAGTCCGGCGCGGCCAAAGGCTT
>JBFZES010000095.1:0-3954 GCA_041306725.1 Spirochaetaceae bacterium
GCGCCGAGCGCATACTCACCCGCGATACGGTGCCCATACACGTGGACGCTTTGGCGTTCTGGATGATATGGGATACGCAGAAGGCCATACTCGAGGTGGAGGATTTCCTTGAGGCCGTTACCCTGTCGGCCCAGACCGCCCTGCGGGATTCCGTGGGCAAGTACAGCCTTTCCACCCTCTTGTCCGAGCGCGACACCCTGTACCGCGAGATACAGGGCATACTCGACGCCAAGACCAATCCCTGGGGCATAACGATACTGAGCGTGGAATTCGTGGACATACAGCTGCCTAAGGACCTCGAGGACGTCATGAGCCGCCAGGCGCAGGCTGAGCGCGAGAAGAAGGCGCGGCTCTTCCTGGCGGAGGCGGAGCTTGAGGTGGCGGGCAAATTCGTGGCCGCCGCCGAGCTGTATAAGGGCAATCCCGAAGCGCTGAACCTGCGGGGCATGAACATGGTATACGACGCGATCAAGGCGCGCGGGAGCATGGTGCTCCTGCCTTCCAACGCCTTGCAGAGCATGAATATGGGCTCCGTGCTGGGCACGGCGAGCATGGCAAAGGCTAGCGGCGGGCAAGGCGCCGCGCCTAACAATGAGGAGGCCTAGAATGGCTGCTATTTTACAGTTGGAGCAGGTCCGCAAGACCTATACCAAGGGCGATAACCAGGTGCATGCCCTCGCGGGCGTGGATATAGCCATAGAGCAGGGGGAATTCCTCGCGGTGGTGGGCCCGTCGGGCTCGGGCAAGACCACCCTGCTCAACATCGTGGGCTGCCTCGATTCGCCTAGTTCGGGCAGGGTGCTCTATAAGGGCGAGTCCCTCGGGGCCATGAAGGAGGATCAGCTGTCGGATTACCGCAAGCAGCATATATCCTTCATCTTCCAATCCTACAATCTCATACCCGTGCTTACGGTGCGCGAGAACGTGGAACTGCCCCTGGTCATAGAGCGCAAGCTTTCCAAGGATGCCATACGGGCCAAGGCCGACGAGGTGATAGCCTCGGTAGGGCTCAAGGGCCTCGGCGAGCGCTATCCGAGGGAATTGTCGGGCGGCCAGGAGCAGCGCGTAGCCATAGCGAGGGCCCTGGTGAAGGAGCCCTATATCGTGCTGGCCGACGAGCCCACGGCCAACCTCGACTCCATTACCGCGCAGGAGATCGTGGATATCATGCGCGATATCAACAGGACTAAGGGCGCAACCTTTATCTTCAGCACGCACGACCCCCTGGTGCAGAAGCACGCGCGGCGCGTGCTTACCATACGGGACGGGCTCGTGCACGCCGACGAGCGGAAGTAGGGGGACGCCATGGGAACCCTGTTCAAGATAGCCTGGCGCAACGTGTGGCGCCACGGCAAGCGCACGGCGCTAACCATAGTGACGATGGCCTTCGGCCTGGGCCTCTACATAGGCATGGATTCCATGCTCAAGGGCATGGACCGCGGCGGCCTGGATAACATCATAAGCCTCTCCGACTCGTCGCTGCGCGTGTCTACCAAGGCTTACGAGGAGGAGCGGCAGAGCTACCCCCTCGATTACGGGCTGGCCGACCCGGCCGCCATAGAAGCCTTCATAGCCCGCGACCCCCTCGTGCAGGCCACGAGCCTGCGCACGCGCTTCGTGGGGCAATTGTCCAACGGCGTGGATGCCATACCCGTGCTGGCCGTGGCCGTGGAGCCCCAGCGGGACGCGCAGGTGCTCATGCTTGCCGACTTTACCGAGGGCTCCTGGTTCGGCGACGGGGGCGAGCGGCAGGTGGTGCTGGGCTTCCGCCTGGCGGCCGACCTGGGCCTGGCCCTGGGCGACTGGGTAACCCTGGCGGCGCGCACGCGCTACGAGGCGCAGAACGCGGACGATTTCCTTGTCGTGGGCCTCATCAATTCCTCGGAGCCCAGCATAAACGCCAGCGGCGTGTTCGTCGATATGGCGGACGCCGAGGACTTCCTTGAGCTGGACGGCCTGCGCACCGAGATCATCGTCAAGATGGAACGCCGCGTGAACCTCAAGGACGCCATGAAGGATTCGGACGGCCTGGCCGCCGCCATAGAAGCGGCGTACCCGGCGCTGGACGGGCAGAGCTTCGGCGACGTGGGCAGGCAATTCCTTGAGCTGGCCAAAGCCAAGTCCAAATCCATAGGCATGATCATATTCGTCATGATGCTCATAGCGGGCGTGGGCATAGCCAATACCATATTGATGAGCGTGTACTCCCGCATACGGGAGATAGGCGTGCTCCGGGCCTTCGGCTTCAAGCCCAAGGACATTTCCCGGCTCTTCCTGATAGAGGGCGGCATCATAGGGGCCGTGGGCTCCCTGGCGGGGGTGATCTTCGGCATAGGCTTGGACGCCTACTTCATCTTCGTAGGCTTTCCCGTCGAGTCCATGATGGGCGATATCGATATGGGCCTGCCCATATGGGGCAATCTGTACGGCGAGTGGAACCCGGAGCAGATGGCCGTGGCGGCGATAGTGGGCGTGCTCGTGGCGCTCTTTTCCAGCAGATCTCCGGCCCGAAAGGCTTCACGCCTCGAAGTGACCAACGCTCTGCGCTTCGTATAAGGAGGGCGCGATGAACTGGATACTAGGCATGGGGTTGCGCAATATCAAGCGCAACAAGCGGCGCACGGCCTTGGCCGTGTCGTCCATAGCGCTCTCGGTTATGCTGATGACCTTTTTAAGCGGCTTTATGAGCGGCATCCTGGACAATATGGTGCGCAACCTGACCCGGAGCGAGACGGGCCACGTGCGCGTGGTGACTAAGGGCTTCGAGGCCCGCTCGCGCTTCATGCCGGTGGACGAGCTCGTGCCCGACCCAGAGGCCGTGACGGCGGCCATAGAGGGCATACCGGAGCTTAAGGGCCGCTTGAGCGTGGTGAGCCAGCGCCTGCTCTTCGGCACCCTGTTGTCCAACGGCCCGAACACCAAGGCGGCCATGGGCTTTTCGGGCGATCCGGAGAAGGAAAAGAGCCTCCTTAACCTCGACCGCAGCATCGTGGAGGGCCGCTACTTAAGCGGGCCGGGCGAGGCTATCCTGGGCAAGAAGCTCGCCGACGCATTGGGCTTCGGCATAGGTGACACCGTGCGGGTGGTAACGCAGGGCTCCGATTACGGCTTACGGCTCAAGCGCTTTACCGTAGCCGGCATATTCTCAAGCGGGCTCAATCAGCTTGACTCCACGGTGTTCCAGGTGCCCGTCAGCGACGCCAAGGACTTCCTGCGCACCGACGGCGGCGTGCAGCAGCTGCTGGTCATGCTCGACGATTACCGCGACGCGGACGAAGCGGCCGCGCTTATCAGGGCGGCGCTGGCCGGGCTGCCGGGCGGCGAGGACCTCCTCGTCCAGCCCTGGACGGCCATAGGCGACTATCCCCGCCTCATAAAAATGATGGAGGGGATGTACCAGTACGTTTTCTTCGTAGTGGCCTTCTTGGGCGCTTTCATCATCACCAATATCCTTATGATGGTGGTGCTTGAGCGGCGCAGGGAGATAGGCATACTCAAGGCCATGGGCCTGAAGCGCCGCGAGGTGCTCAGGCTCTTCCTGGCAGAAGGCGCGCTTATGGGCGGCCTGGGCAGCCTCATAGGCGCCGCGCTTGGCCTGGGGCTCTGTTACCTGTTCTCGATACACGGCATAGACTTCAGCGACGCCATGGGCTCCCTGAACTTTCCCATAGACCCGATATTCTACGCGCGCTTCATGCCCCTTGACGGGCTCAAAATGTTCGCTATCGGGCTTTTCGTGTCCATGGTTATGTCGATCAGCCCCAGCCTGCGGGCGGGACGCATGAACGCGGTGGACGCGATCAAGAGCGTAGCATGAGAGGAGTGAGCGATATGAAGGCACGAATAGCGATATGCCCCCCGCGGGCCCTCGCCGCGCTGCTGGCCTTGGCTACCCTAGCCCTGCCCGCGACGGCGCAGGCCGGCGCGGCGCTGCCGGCGCTGAGCGGCTTGGAC
>JBFZES010000096.1:0-2777 GCA_041306725.1 Spirochaetaceae bacterium
GTCATGTCCGCCACGCTTGAGGCTGACGGCGTCGCCGACTACCTGGGCTGCCCCGCGCTGAGCGTGCCGGGCAGGGCCTTTCCCGTGGAGTTGGTATATCGCCCGCCGGCGCCGGGACAGGAGGCTAGCGATGCGGCGGCGCGGGCCGCGGCCGAGCTTTACAAGGCTCTTTCAGGCTCCATCCTCGTCTTCCTTCCCGGCCAGCGCGAGCTTAACGAGGCTCAGAGCATGCTCCGCGCGCTCGCGCCGGAAGCAAATACTGAGCTGCTGTACGGCGCGCTGGCCTTGGATAGGCAGCGCGCCGTCATAGCGCCAGGCGGCGGGCAGCGCAAAAGGATAATCCTGGCTACCAGCATAGCCGAGACCAGCCTCACCGTGCCCGGCGTCGTAGCCGTGGTAGACGCGGGCCTGGCCAGGTTCACCCGCTACCACGAGCGCGGCGGCATGAACCGCCTCGTTACCGAGCGGGTATCGGCCGCCGAGGCGGAGCAGCGCCGCGGGCGCGCGGGGCGGCTTCAGCCCGGCCTCTGCCTGCGCTGCTGGTCTCCTGACGACAGGCTTAAGGGCCAGCGCGACCCGGAAATACTGCGCACCGAGCTTGCCGGGCTCGCCCTTGAATGCGCGCTGCGCGGCGATAGCGACAGCGCCAGCGTGCGCTGGCTAAACGCTCCGCCCGCGTCTGCCTGGGAGGCGGGCCGGGAACTCCTCTGCGAGCTTGGCCTCTTAAGCGAGGACTACTCCATAAGTCCCTTAGGCCGGCAGGCCGCCTCCCTTGGAACCGATCCGCGCAGCGCAGCGGCCCTGCTTTTTGCCGCGCCGGGCGACAGGCATGCGGCCGCGCTCTGCGCCGCCCTGCTCGGCGAGGGCCCTGCCGCCGGCCCTGAAGACGAAGGGGAGCTGCCGGCCCGTTTCGAACGGGCCGCTATAGCGGGCGGCCGCCGGCCCGGCGCGGCCCTTACGGAGGCGGAACGCCTGTGCAGGAAGGCCTATGGCCTATCCTTTAGCCCAGCAAAGGCGCTCGAAGCGGCCGGGCGCTTGGGCGATATCCTGGCCCGCGGCTTTCCTGACCGTATTGCGCGGCGCAGCGACGACGGCTGGGAATTCCGCTCCGGCCGCCAGGCCAGGCACCGGCCCGGCTTACCCGAACGCGGATGGATAGTAGCGCTTGACTGCGACGCTGGCGCTTCGCAGATAGCCATATACGCGGCCGTTCCCGTGGGCGAGGACGGCGCCCGCGAGGCGCTCGCTCCGTCCGCCCGCTCGGCGCTATCGATAGAATGGAAGGGCCTCGCCCCGCGCGCTTTTGAGCGCCGCATGGCCGGGGCCTTCGTATTGCATGAGCGCCAACTGAAGGAACTGCCCGCCGGGATGGGGCTCCAGGCGCTGGCCTCGCGCATAGAGGCGGAAGGCTTAAGCTGGCTGCCCTGGCAGGAAGCAAGCGAAGCCTTGCTCGAGCGCGTACGCTACGCCGCCAGGCTGGGGCGGCTCGCCGGCCTTGACCCTGAGACCTGGCAGGAGCCGCGCTTCGCTGTGGGCCTGGCTAGCGCGCTCGTGCCTTACCTGGCTTCCGCCGGCCCTATCATAGACGGGCCGGGGCTTACGAGCTGCCTTGAGGATATGCTGCGCACTGAGCTTGGTTATTCGGCGCTTGAACTCCTGGAGCGCGAAGCGCCGGCATTTATCGTCACGCCCGGCGGGCGCAAGCGCAGGCCGCGCTATCCCCGCCAGGGAGAGGCTTCCCTGGCCCTGCGCATACAGGAAGCCTTCGGCCTCCGCGTTAGCCCTAGCGCGTGCGGCAGGCCCCTCGTGCTTGAGCTCCTCAGCCCCGCCGACCGGCCGCTGCAGCTCACCAAGGATATCGCGAGCTTCTGGCGCAGCGCCTATCCCTCGCTAAGGCCGGAACTGTCGCGGCGCTACCCCAAGCACTATTGGCCTGAGGATCCTCTGACCGCGGAGCCTACCCGGGGGCCGAAGCCTAAGCGCCTATAGCTTCTTGAGCACTATGGCCGTAAGGTCGTCGCTGCGCTTCGTACCGGAGGTAAAATTGCGGTAGTCGATCATGATCGACGCCAGTATGGAATCGGCGCTTTCCGCGTCTGCGCGCTTGAGCGCCTCGAGCAGGCGCTCCTCGCCGTATTCCCTGCCCTTCTTGTCGCGGCCTTCGCTCAGGCAATCGGTATAGAGCAGTATCACGTCTCCGGGCGAGAGCGAGAAAGCCAAGGCCTTTACGCTTATATCCATGCCCTCCCTGCCCAGAGGCGGCGCTTTAAAGTCTTGTCCGCTTTGGGGGGCAAGGGCTATCACCTCTCCCGAGGAGCCTTTGCGGAACAGCGCGTCCGTATGGGCCGCGTTTACGTACTCGACCCGCGCGCCTTTTATGCGCAAAAAGGCGCAGGTAAGGTAATTGTCCACCGAGGAGAGCTCGCGCACGAGCTCTCTGTTGATCTCGCTTAACACAAGGCCAAGAGCGTCGCCGCTCCGCTCGGATGCGCGGCGGAAAAACACGTTGCGGGCCAATACGGTAATGAGGCCGCTGGCTATGCCATGGCCCGACACGTCTCCGATTAGGACGCCGGAGAGCTCGCCATTTTGGGTATAGAAATCGTAGAAATCGCCGGAAACGCCCGCGGCCGGCTCGAACACGAAGGCCATATCCCAAGCGCGTACCTTGGGGGGCGAAGAGGGGAAAAACCCTTTTTGCACCGACACCGCCACGGCCATGTCGCGCTCGGCCACATCCATGGTGTTTTTAAGCTCTTTATTCGCGTCTGCTATGC
>JBFZES010000097.1:0-3858 GCA_041306725.1 Spirochaetaceae bacterium
GCCCGGCCGGCTATAGCCGCCACGGCGGGCACGGCGCTGCTCATACGCGGCAGCGCGCGGGAGCGCGGCCTGCCCTTCCTGGGCCAAAACGCCTTGGAAACCCTCACCGGCAGCTATATCCTTGCGGGAGACGACGGCGAGCCGGCCGAGATCGATCTCTGGCACTGCGCCGAGCCCCTGATAATCCCCGCCGCGTGGAGCCCGCGATCCTGCCCCGGCCTGCCTGCGGGCTTTGCCCTGCGGGCGGCGCCTCCGTCCGCGGCCCTGGCCGGCATACGGGAAGGCTACGCGCTTTGGGTATTGGAGGCGGCCTCCTACCGGATATTCATGAGCCTTCCCGCCGACTTCGGCGGCGCTTGCCGCTTCGCCGCCTCCTTAGGGGAACGATTCGATTGGTTCCGCCGTTACGCGGCCGCGCCGAGCGACCTTTCCTTTCCGGCCCTGCTCGAATACGGCCCCTAAAGCCCTTAGAGCCCCTGTAAGAGCCTCACATAGAACAAAACGGCGCGGCGCACGTTCTCTATCGATATGCGCTCGTTGGCCGCATGCACGCGCGCTATATCCTCCGGCTTTTGGAGAATCGGCGCCAGCCGGTACAGGCCTTGGGCAAGCTCGGTATAGTGCTTGGTATCGGTGCCCGCCGTAAACATGAAGGGCACGGCTCCCGCCTCCGGGAAGGCCGCGGCGAGGGCCGCCACGATAGCCCTGTAGCCTTCGTGCTCTACCGGCGACTCGGGCAGGGGGTCGTTCGCGTGCCCCTGGTGGGCCAGGACGGCCCGCGCGCCCGCGCGGGCCGCTATGGCGTTCAGTTCCATAAGCACGCCGGCTACCGTCGAGCCGGGCAAGAGGCGCACGTTCAGCACGGCTCGCGCGCTTTCCGGCAGAACGTTTTCCTTCGGGGAGCCCGACAGCATAGTGGCGGCGCTCGTCGTGCGCAGGAGCGCGTTGGTGGTAGGCGCGGCTGAAAAAGCCGCCTTGACTAGCGGGGAAGTAAGAAAAAGGTTGCGGAACAGGAAGCGGTACATGAAGGGGCTGTAGCGCGAGAGCGCCTTAAGGAGGCCTGCGGTCGTATAGGTGATCCTGGCCCGGAAGCGGCGCGCCTCGGTAGCGGTTACCGCCTTGGCCACGACGCCCGCGGCGGTGTGGCGCGGCGGCATGGACGCGTGCCCCCCGGTGCCCTGCGCCTCGAGGGCCACGTCCATATAGCCCTTTTCGCTTATGCCTATGAGGGCGAGCGGCCTATCCGCGAACGAGAGCAGCCCGTCGGCGACGAAGCCGCCTTCATCGAGCAGGAAGGACGCGCGTACGCCCCTCTGCTTGAGTTCCGCCGCGATGGCGGCGGCGCCGCGCAGCCCGCCCACTTCCTCGTCCCCGCCGAAAGCGAAGTATATGGTGCGCTCGGGCACGAAGCCCCGCGAAAGCAGGATCTCGGCGGCGCTCATGGCCGAGGCCAGCATAATCTTAATATCCTGGGTTCCGCGGCCGTGCACGAAGCCATCGGCGATGGCGCCGGAAAAGGGTAAATGCTCCCAATGGTCGATATCGCCGGGGGGCACCACGTCGTAATGCGCGCAGAGTATAACGGGAGCGCTCTCGCGATCGCGGCCCGGCCATTCGAAAAGCAGCGATCGGTCGCTCGGCTCGCTCAGGAGCAAGCGCCCGTGGACGAGGGGGTACTGCGCCTTGAGCTCGGCCTTGAAGCGCGCGAAGGCCCCTTCGTCCTCTTCGGCGCGGTCAAAGCTCGATACGGTAGGAATACGGATCAGGGCGGCCAGCCTCTCCTCGGCGCCGGCGAAGGGCAGCAAGAGCTCTCTATCCAGGCTCGTCGCGGGGGCTGCCTTAGGGCCCGACAGCGCGCGCAATACCATGACGGCGAGCAGAGCGGCGAGGGAGACAAGCAGAATCGTGAGCCAGAACATAGAATATCCTCCGTATCGCGCCAGTATCGCGTACTTTTCGCGCTGGCGCAATATAAGCGCAGGCGCTATGCTCTAGCTTCGGAGGACCGTATGCCCCTACGCGACGACAAGAGAACCATTAAAACCGGCCAAGCGGCGACGACATCATTCCTGGCCTCCTTGGCCGTGCTCGCCGCCCTTATGGTGGCCGCGGGCTTATTGGGACAAGCCCTTCCTTCGGGCTCCTATGAGCGCTATGCGCTGCCAGGCGGATCGAGCGCGGTGCTTTCTGGCTCCTATGCCCCAACGCCTCGGCCATACTATCCGGCCTGGCGCTGGCTTAGCGCCCCTATTGAAGTGCTCGCCGGCGAGGATGCCGCCTTAGCCATCGTTATCATCGCCTTCATAATCATCGTTGGGGGAGCCTTCGCCCTCCTTAAAGAAGCCGGCGTGCTCGAAGCCAGCGTAGAGGCCATGGCCGCGCGCTTCGGCGCTAGGCGCAAGCTCTTCCTTGCGAGCGTGTGCCTGTTTTTCATGCTTATCGGAAGCTTCATGGGCATATTCGAGGAGGTCGTGCCCCTCGTTCCCCTGGCCGTGAGCCTGGCCTTGAGCTTCGGCTGGGACGTCTTCACCGGCCTAGGCATGAGCGTGCTCGCGGTGGGCTTTGGCTTTTCCGCGGCCATAGCGAATCCCTTTAGCATAGGTACCGCGCAAAAATTGGCAGGCATACCCGTACTCAGCGGCGCGCCGTTCAGGATAGCGTCCTTTGCCCTCATATACGCGCTGTACCTGGCCTTCATGCTTTCCTACGTGAACGCCCTGGAAAAAAAACGAAATAAAGGCGATCCCGCCGGCGCGCCAGCCGGCGAACGCGTCGCGGCCGCGGGGGCGATAACGGAGCGCGGCATAAACGAAAAGTCGGCGCGGGGCGTCCGCTTTTTCGCCTGGTCGGGAGCGGCGCTGGCCTTGGCCGTGATAGGCTCGTCGATAACGGGCATAGGATCGGACTATGTGCTGCCTATTATAGCGCTGGGCTTCCTTTTCATTGGCCTAGGCGCCGGGCTAAGCGCGGGCATTAGGCCTGGCGCGGCCTTGAAATCCTTCGCGCGGGGCTCCGCGAGCGTAGCGCCGGCGGGCATACTCATACTCATGGCCTTGAGCGTTAAGCAGATCGTCGTGGCGTCGGGAGTCATGGACACCATACTCCACGGGGCATCGGAACTGCTGGGCAGGGCTTCGGGCTTCGGGGCGGCAGGCATAATGTACGGCGTTACCTTGGGCATGAATTTCTTTATAGGCAGCGCCAGCGCCAAGGCTTTTTTGCTTATGCCGCTCTTGGCGCCCCTAGCCGACATGGCGGGGCTTTCCAGGCAGATAGCCGTGCAAGCCTTTGCCTTTGGCGACGGCTTTTCCAATATGCTGTACCCCACCAACGCGGTGCTGCTTATATCGCTAGGCCTCGCTGGCATGTCCTATGGCAGCTGGCTCCGCAAGACCTGGAAATTGCAATTGGCTACCTTAGCCCTCACCCTGGCCCTGCTCATGCTGGCTGTGGCGATAGGCTATCGATAAAGGCAAGAGGCGCGGTAGCCCAAGCGGCAAAGCCTTTGCTATACTCCAGGCCACATGAAACGAAGCGTCGCAGCCATCGTACTATTTGTAGCCGCCCTGAGTCGCCTGGCGGCTCAGGATGCCTGGCTTGGCCGCTGGGAAGGCGCTATGGCCCTTGGCGACGGAGAGTTGCCCTTTGCCCTCCGCGTCAGCCCCGCGGGAGCCCTCCTTGACCTGCCCGTCCAAGATCTCTACGGCTACCCCAGCTCGGGCATGGCAGCCGGCGAAGCCACGCTGGCCCTTTCCTGGACCTTTGGCGGCGGGCAGCTAAGCATGCGCTTCAGCCGGGCGGCGGGCGCTATGAGCGGCGCTTTCAGCCAGGGGGAAGCGAACGGGCCTTTGAGCCTTT
>JBFZES010000098.1:0-10168 GCA_041306725.1 Spirochaetaceae bacterium
CGATTATCTCTACGATCTTTATACCGCTCACATTCATAGCCGGCGTATATGGCATGAATTTCCGCCATATGCCCGAGCTGGAGCAAAGCTGGGCATATCCGGCCGTATGGGCTCTCATGGTGGCTATCGCGCTGGGCATGGTAGCGTATTTTAAGCGCAAAAAGTGGATTTGAAGCCCTGCCCAATTAACTCTAAAAATATCCAATTCTTCTTATATATACCGATCTATCTTGACGCCCCGCGCCTATGGCGCTAGGATAGTCGCCGTCCGGCGTCGCTATGGCCAATGCTCGAAAGCCGCGCTCATACAACGGCCGATGCCCGGGCGCTATTCGCTTTATCTTGAACAGCTCGCAAACCCAAGCCCGGCAACCGTCCGCCGTTTATAGGACGGCCACGGAAAAGGAGCAACTTCTCCCATGGCTACTAAAACATTCAAAGGCGGAGCCCACCCGCCCGAGCGGAAGCATCGCACCGAGGCGCTTCCCATCGAGTACGTGGGTACGGTTAAGCAGGTAGTGGTACCCGTAAACCAGCATTTTGGCGCTCCCATTCAGCCGCTGGTAAAAGTAGGCGACCAGGTAAAGCGCGGCCAAAAGATAGCCGACGCCGACGGCCGCATGACCGTGCCGATACACGCGCCGATAGCGGGCACGGTCAAGAAAATCGAGCCTAGGCTGCAAGCCAATAACCTTGAGGGCCTCGCCATCGTCATCGAGGCGGACGGCACAGGCGGCGTCGACTTCATGCCGCCCCTGGACGGCTTTTCCTGCGGCAAGGACGAGGCGCTTTCGCGCATACGCGAGGCGGGCATCATAGGCATGGGCGGCGCGGGCTTTCCCGCGCACGTGAAGCTGGCTCCCCCGCCGAATAAGAGCATTAGCGTCGTCATAGCCAACGCGGCTGAGTGCGAGCCCTACCTGACCATAGACGAGCGCGTCATGGCGGAAACCCCCGGCGACCTGGTGGAAGGCATGGCCATAGTCATGCGCATATTGGGCGTAACGCGCGGCGTCATTGGGCTTGAAGACAATAAGGCCCACCTTATGGACGCGCTCGAGGCCGCCGTTAAGGAGTATGGGCGTGGCGCCGCCATAGAGCTGCAGCTCCTAAAGACCAAGTATCCGCAGGGCGGCGAGAAGATGCTCATTACCGCCATAACCGGCAAGGAAGTGCCTTCGGGCGGCCTGCCCATGGACGTAGGCTGCGTGGTGCAGAACGTAGGCACCTTTAAATCCATAGCCGAAGCCTTCCGCGAGGGCAAGCCGCTCATAGACCGGGGCTTTACCGTGTCGGGCGGCGCCTGCAAGAGCCCGAAGAACCTCGTCGTGCCGGTAGGCACCCTGGTGTCCGACCTGGTGCCGGATACCATACAGCTAGACGAAGAAGCCTTGAAGCGCGTCATATACGGCGGGCCTATGATGGGGCCGTCATTGCCCAATTGGGCCGTGCCCGTGCAGAAAAACACCTCAGGCGTGCTCTTCCTGACCGCGAGCGAGTCCAAGGTGTACGCGGAAGGCCCCTGCCTCCGCTGCGGGCGCTGCATGAACGCCTGTTCCTGCCGCCTCTCACCGGCCCTGCTTAACGTAGCCATCAAGGCGGACGATTTTGACCAGGCCGAGGCCATAGGCTTGCTCGATTGCATAGAATGCGGCACCTGCAGCTTCGTGTGCCCATCCCACATCCAGCTCGTGCAGCGCTTCCGCGTAGGCAAGCAGCTGCTGCGCGCAAAAAAGCAGAAGGAGGCCGCGCGTGCCGGCAAATAAGCTGCTCCTCTCATCGAGCCCGAACGCCTTCACCGGCGCCGATTCCCGCAAGATCATGCTGGCGGTTATCATAGCGCTCTTGCCGACCACGATATACGGCGTGGTGCTCTACGGCCTGCCGGCGCTGTTCGTCATCCTGACTTCGGTGATCAGCGCGGTGCTCGCGGAAGCGGGTTTCCGTAAGCTCACCAAGCAGGAAAGCCGCGCGGGCGACCTCTCAGCCGTGGTTACCGGCCTGCTCGTCGCCCTTATAGCCCCGCCCTCCCTGCCCCTGTGGATGGCGGCCTTAGGATCGGCGGCGGCGATAATCTTCGCCAAGGAATTCTTCGGCGGCTTGGGAGCCAATCCCTTCAACCCCGCCCTCATAGGCAGGGCCATACTGCTCATGAGCTTTCCGGCCGCCATGACTACCTGGCACGCGCCCTTCGGCGCGCTAACCGACGCGACGGCCGGCGCCACGCCGCTTAATATCGTCAAGATGGGCGGGACCATAGCCGACGTGGGCATGGGCATAGCCGGCTCGAGCGATTACGGCGCCACGATGTGGACCCTGTTCATAGGCAACCGCGCCGGCTCCATAGGCGAAGGCTCGATACTCCTTATCCTCGTGGGCTTCGCCTTCCTCCTGGCCCTGCGCGTCGTACACCTGATCACGCCCCTGGCCATGGTGGGCACCGCCTTCGCGCTCTCATGGGTATTAGGCATGGATCCCCTCTTCGGCATACTCTCCGGCGGCCTAGTGTTCGGCGCCGTGTTCATGGCCACCGATTACGCCTCGAGCCCCATTACCCCGATGGGCAAGCTCATCTTTGGCGCGGGCGCCGGTGCCCTGACGGTCATTATACGCAAATTCGGCGGCTTTCCCGAAGGCGTCACCTACGGCATCCTCATCATGAACGCCTTAGCCCCCTTCCTCGACAAGCTGCGGGTAAAGAAATACGGCTATGTGCCGCCCGCCAAGCCTGCCGCCGCAGTTAAGGAGGGCGCTCGATGAAAAAGGATATTTTAAAGCTGGGCTTGGCGCTGGCTCTCTTCGCCGTGGGAGCCTGCGTAGCCCTGGCCATGGTGTATACGGTAACCAAGCCGGCCATAGACGGCCACGAGGCGCGCAACCTCGCCGAGTCCTTAAAGGATATCTTCCCTGAGGCCGACGACTTCGTGGACGTGAACGGACAGCTCGTATCGGCCGAACCCGGCGTGGCGATAACCGGCGCATGGAAGGCAACCAAGGGCGATGCCATACTCGGCGTAGCGCTGCGCGTGATGGGCAAAAGCTATGGAGGGGACGCTGCCATGCTCGTGGGCGTGGGCACCGACCGGCGCATCGCGGGCGTACGCATACTCGTCCTCTCCGACACCCCGGGCTTAGGCGCCAACGCTACGAGCCCCACGTACTTCGTGGATAAAAGCTCTAAGACCACCTTTCCCGGGCAGTTCATCGATAAACCGGTAAGCGACCCCTTCGAGGTCAAGAACGACATCGTGGCGATTACGGCGAGCACCATAACGAGCAAGGCGCTCTCGCTCATGGCCAAGCGCGCGGGCGACGCCGGCGTGGCCTGGCTTGAAAAAGCAGCCGCGGGAGGCATGTAATGCAACGACTCTGGAAAATATTCTCTAAGGGCCTCATAAGCGAGAACCCCCTCTTGATGCTTATGATTGGCCTCTGCTCCGCCGTCGCGGTGACGAGCAGCGTGGCCAACGCCATAGGCATGGGCGCCGCTATGACCTTCGTTATAGTCTTCGCCGAGCTCGTCATATCGCTGTTCCGCAAGCTCATACCCAACGACGCGCGCATACCGATATTCATCATTATTATAGCCGCGTTCACCACCATCATCGATCTCTCGATGAAAGCCTACTTTCCCGAGCTGTCCAAGTCGCTTGGCGTGTTCATCCCCCTCATCGTGGTGAACTGCATCATTATGGGCCGCGTGGAAGCCTTCGCCAGCAAGGAAAAACCCCTGGACGCAGCCATCGACGCCCTGGGCATGGGCCTCGGCTATACCTGGGTGCTCGTGGGCATAGCGACGTTCCGCGAACTCTTGGGTAACGGCACGCTACTAGGCGCCCAGATCATGCCGGAAGCCTTTCAGCCCATACTCTTCTTTACCCTATCGCCAGGGGGCTTCATGGTGTTCGCCCTCTTTATTTCCTTTAACCTGTGGATAAAGAAAACCCTGGACAAGCGCTCCGCGAGCGCCGCTAAGGAGGCAGCATGAACATCATAGGCATATTCCTGGCCGCTTCCCTTATCGATAACGTTCTGTTGATGCGCTTCCTGGGCCTCTGCCCCTTTATAGGCATGTCATCGGACGTGAACAAATCGGTGGGCATGGGACTGGCCGTTACCTTCGTCATGGTCATGGCCACCGCGGTTACCTGGCCCCTGTACCACTTCGTCCTGGTGCCGCTCAACCTTAGCTTCCTGCAGATACTGGTTTTCATACTCGTGATTGCCAGCCTCGTGCAGCTCGTGGAATTCTTCCTTAAGAAAAACGTTCCTGGCCTCTACGCGTCCATGGGCATTTACCTGCCCCTCATCACGACGAACTGCGCCATCCTAGCCGTTACTTTCGATAACATTTCGAAAGGCTACAACCTCCTTGAGGCGGTGGTATACTCCGTCGGCGTGGCCGTGGGCTTCCTCGTGGCCATGGTACTGATGGCTGGCCTGCGCGACCGCATGCGTACCGCGCCCATCCCCAAATTCCTGCAGGGAACGCCCATACTCTTCGCCGCTACCAGCCTTTTGGCCGTGGCGTTCATGGGCTTTTCCGGGCTCATAAAATAAGGAGGATCCGACTATGAACGTGATTCTTATAACGCTCGGATTCTCCGCGCTCCTGGCCTTCTTCTTAGGCGTTACCCTGGGCTGGTTCAAGGAGATGTTCAAGGTAGAGCGGGACCCCAAGATAGACGCGGTGCGGGAAGCCCTGCCTAGCGTCAACTGCGGCGCCTGCGGCTACCCCGGCTGCGACGGCTACGCCGAGGCCGTGGCTAAGGGCGACGCGCCTATAAACAAGTGCGCACCCGGGGGCAAAGCCGTCGTCGACGCCCTCTCCGCGCTTATGGGCGTCAATGCCACGGGCGAAGATACCGTGGCCGTGCTTCTCTGCCAGGGGACTAAAGAAAAAGCGCCAGAAAAAGGCGAGTACGTGGGCGTAAAGACCTGCCGCGCCGCCAAGCTCTCGGCGGGAGGCACCAAGCTCTGCTCCTACGGCTGCCTAGGATATGGCGACTGCACGATGGTGTGCCAATTCGACGCCCTGCATATGGGCGAAGACGGCCTACCCCACGTGGACTACGCCAAATGCACCGGCTGCGGCCTCTGCGTGCAGGAATGCCCCCAGCAGATACTGGCCCTAGCTCCCCGCGCCCGCAAAGGCTCCGTGGTGCTCTGCAGCAACCGCTCGGTCATAAAGGCCAGCGTCCTTAAGACCTGCAAGGTAGGCTGCATCAAGTGCGAAGCCTGCGTGCGCGTATGCCCCGAACAGTGCATAAGCATGGTCAACGGCATACCGGTAACCGACTATGCCAAGTGCACCTCCTGCGGCCTCTGCGTGCAGAAATGCCCCACCAAGTGCTACAAGCTCCTTGAGACCGACGTAATGGGCGTTCAGGCTCCCGTCGCCGCAACCGTAAACGCGTAGCCGCAAGCGCGCGGCGCCACGCGGACGAGTACCCCTCAGCAGCACTCGGCGGCCCCGCGTACGCGGGGCCGCCTTTTTCGTATCCAGAACTATACATATATTGAAGCTTGCGTATCGCGGATGCCCGCCGCGAGCGCTAGCTGCCTGCCGCCCGCCATACCCATACAGCCAGGCATCGCCGAGCATCCCGTCACAAGCTTCGTAACACTAGGGAAGAAATAGCCGCTTACACCATGGCTTTTACCCCGCCCATATCATTATCCTAGATATATCGCCTGTAAAGGAGCGAAAAGGAGTTAATAGTATGGAAACAAGCGCGCTAAAAAAACTGTCGGCCGTTCTGGCCGCCCTCCTCTTTATCGTCATGGTGACGGCGAACGGCCTGGCCAACGCCCTGCCGCTCAACGGCGTAAATACCGGGCAATTATCCGATGAAATACCTAATCTCTTCGTGCCCTCCGGGCTTACCTTTGCCATATGGGGGCTGATCTATGCCCTGCTCCTCGGCTATGCGATAGCGGGCCTCGTGGTAGCCTTTGGCAAGCCAGGCGCGGCCCAGGGAAGCGCGCTCTGGTCGGCCGCCGACGGCTGGATATTCTCCATAAACGCGGCGCTCAACGCGGCCTGGATATTCGCCTGGCACTGGCGCATGGTGGGCCTGTCGCTCGTCCTTATGCTGGGCATACTGGGCACCCTGCTCGCCCTGCTCGAACGCGGCTATAAAGCCAACGCTGCTCGCAAGGCGACCGGCGGCACAAGCTCAGGCGGACAAAAGGCGCTCGACTTCTTCCTCTGGCGGCCCATCCTGGTATACCTAGGCTGGATTTGCGTAGCCACGATAGCCAACGTGACGGCCCTCCTGGTCACCGCCGGCTGGAACGGCTTTGGCATACCCGAGCTCTGGTGGACCGTGCTCGTCATAGCCGTCGGCGCCATAGTAGGCCTTTATCTCGTGCTGCAGCGCGGCGCCGTGTCCTCCGGCCTCGTCGTCATATGGGCGTATGCCGGCATAGTCATCAAGCGCGGCGCGGTCGACCCGGTGGAAACCATGCCCATCATCATAGCCGCGGTGGCTGGGGCCATACTGGTAGGCGCGGCGAGCGTTTATCAGTTGGCGTTGAGGCGCAAAGCATAACGCGCCCGCTACTGGCGCGGCGCGCCAAAGGGCAGGGTTGACGCCGCTGAAAGAGCGCCCTTACTATGGGTATACCGAAACGAAAGAAGGTATACCCATGGATAGAGCCTTTCTCGACCGCTATGCCGACGTGCTCCTTGCCGCGGTTAACCTGCAGCCCGGGCAAAACCTCCTGGTGCGCGGAGAACCCGTTCACCAAGCTTTCGCCGCCATCATCGCCGAGCGCGCCTATAAACGCGGGGCGCGCTACGTGCGCTTCGATAACAATGAAATAGAGAATCCCTTCATGTATCGCGCGCGCATCGAGCATTCGAGGCTTGAGCACCTGGACTACGTGCCTCAGTTCCGCATGGACACGCTAAAGACCATGATAGACGAGGATTGGGCGCTCATTGCCATACGCACGCCCGAAGATCCTGAATTTCTGGCGGGCCTCGATCAGGAACGGAACGCCGCCGCCGCCAAGGCTACCGCCGTCGCCATGCGCCCCTACCAGAGCAGGATAAGCAACAACGAGATAGCCTGGCTCGTCGCGTTCTACCCCACGGAAAAGCTTGCCGCCAAGATCATGGGCCTGGCGGCCGGGCCTGCGGCCGTGGAAGCCCTGTGGACCCTGCTTATACCCATACTGCGCCTGGACCATGAAGACCCCGCGGCATTTTGGGTAGGCCATGGCCAGAGCCTGGCCGCCCGCGCCGATAAACTCAATACGCTGAGGCTCGACCGCATACGCTTCAAAGGACCGGGCACCGACTTAAGCATAGGGCTCATGCGGGGCTCCCTATGGCATGGCGGGCCATCCAAAACCCATACGGGACGGGTATTCGCCCCCAACATCCCCACCGAAGAAGTCTTTACGAGCCCCGATTTCCGGCGTACCGAGGGACGAGTGGCCTTTACCTGCCCCGTGTTCGTGCCGACGGTAGGCAAGACCGTCATAGACGGCTGGCTTGAGTTTAAGGCCGGCAGAGTGGTGGATTACGGAGCCAAGGAAGGCAAGGACGTGCTCGACGTATACTTGGCCATGGACGACGGCGCGCGCTATCTTGGCGAGGTGGCCTTAGTCGATACCGAATCGCCTATTTTCAAGGCGCGGCGCGTCTTTTACAACATACTCTTCGACGAGAACGCCTCCTGCCACATAGCCTTGGGCTCGGCCTATCCCGGCTGCGTGCAGGGCGGCGAAGCCATGGGCGAGGACGAGCTCAAAGCCGCCGGAGCGAACGCGGCGGCCGTGCATACCGATTTTATGATAGGCTCCCCCTCGGTGGAAGTAAGCGGCTATGCCGCCGACGGCCGCGAGTTGCCCATCATACGCGCGGGGAAGTTTACTATTTAGAAACGGTGGAAAAGCGACATATTTCCTGGGTATACATCGCTTAAGCCTGTGGATAGTGTGGACAAGCCTGTGCATAAGCTGTTTTAAGCCCGTGCAAGCTCGGTGTATTCCGGTGGCGCTTGTGGATAACTTCTGCTTTATAGGCGTTTCGTTAAGCCAAAGCGCCAAGCTTGACATCCTTTCGTCAGCGGGCTATTATTGTACTAAGCGATTCGATGTAATCGCTTTTCCGGTAGCTTATCGCTACCGCCCAATTTTCAGTCCGTCGACACGTGAACGAGGCATACGCCCGTTCCGGGCGACGGGCTAAGCGTAGGCGAGAAAAAACCTATGCTCTTCGATAAAAGACCGTCGCCTCGTGCGGCGATTTTTTTTTAGTGTTACGAAGCTTGCATTTCAATATGGTCAAATTGAGTGTATATCGTACTGTTAGAGAACCTATGGATTAAACTTGATCGTTATTGTTTGGGAACCAAGATTGATTTGCCCTACACAGCGATTGTTGTCGTCCAAATGGGGTGCGAATCTAGAGAAACCCGTGGTGCTTTGCCTGGCAAAAGCCAATGATCTTTTCTAAATCATGGTAAAAGAAATAATTAACTCGAACAATCCTTAGCTACCAATACGCAAACTTCATCACATATTCGGGATTCTTCTTGCCCGGGGTCGCTATACGCTTGAGCCAAGCGCCTTCTTCCCAGGGGAAGAGCCGTATGCGGGAGAGGAATACCCGGAACTCATACACACCGCCCTTACAGTAGTCGATATGCGCTTTAGCGATCCCCGCTAATTCCGCATGGCAGCGCTCGTCGAAAATCGATGCTTTTATGCTGAATTTCTTCCAATAGTTGTGCCTGCCAAGGTACGCCCACATCCGCAGCACGCCGTTAGCGGCATTCCGGCAATGGCAGGCCGTCTCCCGCCTATGGGCGGCTTGATCCTTCCGAATCTCGCGGTCGATATAGTTCGAGGCGAAGAGCGGATTGGCGAAGGTCCTGGGAAGCGTTGAATTGACGGCGTGATGCACGCAGCGGAACTCAGGCGATTGGCGGGTAAACAAGCAATGTTTATGGAAGGCACGCGCATAGGATTTGTGCTCGTCGCTTATGATGATGAGGGTCTGCCGCCCGTTATGCCGGTACTCGCGATCTAGCTGATCGAGTAGCTCGCGGAAGGAGCGCTCGATGGCTTTCTTTTCATAGCTATGGACGGCATCGATCCGTGCCCTCAATTCCCGTTGCTCCGTCGTCATGCGGCCGGCTCGGCGGAGGCTCGCGTGGGTAGAACCGAGCGCATAGCGGGAATCCCTGGTCATCGACATCGTGTAATTGTTTGGATGATATTGACTTAGGTCGAAGCTCTGAAAGCCGTCTATGCATATATCCTCCGTGCGCGGAAGGCAGAGCCTTAGGATGCTATGCATGCCGAGCATCTGCCGGCCGATTCTTTCCAGGCGATTTTGAACGCTCCCGCTGGAGAGGAGGAAATGCCTGCTCATGCCCCTCAGACTCATCGATTCGGAATGGGCGTGATGGATCTTGCCATAGTCGACGACTTTCTTGGCATAGTAATCAAGCCTGAAGGTTTGAACAGAGAAGCCTCTTCCACAGGATAGGCATTTAAAGCGCCGCACCGTTCCGAAGGCGACGGTATCGTACACCCCGGCTGGCCGCCACCAGGCTGCGCTTTGTGGCATGACATGGTGCTTGCAGGCGCGGTTGGGGCAGAAGGGCGGCTCGTTTTCTAGCTCTGGGTAGGCACTGTTTTCCATGGCAATGCAGATACGCTGAGAAATAAACGTCTGCTTGCGTTGATACAAGCTTCGTAACACTAATAGCGACCCCTGGACTTTTTTATCATTTTTGTGCTTAAATACTACCAATCGTCATAGCCCGGGAACCGGCGCCTTCAGTCATCCGGTTTTGCGCAAGGCCCGCGGCTCCGACGGTTTTACTGTACAAACGCTGGATCTCTCGGGAGCCCACGACACTAGTGTTTTGGTCTAAACAGGTAGCCCGAGACAAACGACGGTTACCTTAGCAAGATGTCGCGTGAGCGACATACGTACAATCGCGACCGTCGTACGACAAGGGAGCCTACGCAGCTATGCTGCTTGAGATTGGCCTAATGCCCTTGGCGAACGACGGTTACCTAAGCTTGATGTCGCTTTAGCGACGTACGAATAATCGCGACCGTCGTATGGCTCGGGAGCCTACAACGCCAAGTATTTGGTTTTGTAACTAGCCCGAGACAAACGACGGTTACCCTAGCTATA
>JBFZES010000099.1:0-3326 GCA_041306725.1 Spirochaetaceae bacterium
ATAAAAGCTTCTTTTCAAGCAGCTCTATGGCTTCAAGGTCCAGGTGGTTGGTGGGTTCGTCCAGTATCAACAGGTCGGCGTCCGAAGCCAGGCAGCGCGCTATGGCCGCCTTCTTCACCATGCCGCCGGAGAAGCCGTCCATGCCGGTCTCCGGCCCCGCCAGGCCGAACTCCGAACAGAGCGAGGCGAAGCGCCGCTCCAGGTGAAAGCCGCCCTCTTCTTCCATGCGCAGGTGCAGTTTTTCCATGCGCGCCGCGCCGCCTGGCTGGGCCTTCCCCTGGGCCTGGGCATGCAGGGCTTCCTCGTACTCGCGCACCAGGCGAAGCGCCGGCGAATCTCCTTCCAAGAGGAAATCCGCCAGGCTCATGCCCGGCGCGGCGGCGGGGCTCTGCGGCAGCACCGACACGCGGAGGCCCCGCTTGCGCGCTATGGTGCCGTCGTCGTGCTCCAGGCTCCCCGCCACTATGCGCAGGAAAGTAGACTTGCCCACGCCATTGCGCCCCACCAGCCCTATGCGTTCGCCCTCTTCTATGCCAAGCGACACCTCTTCAAAGAGCGGCGTGCCGATCAGCGTCTTGGCTACGCCGTCGAGTGATAGTATATTCATGCGTACGCCGACTATAGCCCTAAAGGGCGTGCCTGGGCAATCGCTCCCCAATATTTCATTATTCAAAATCGCGTTTCATTATTGACAACTTATTTCCGGCATGTTTTTATACTGGTACTATAGAGGTACACATGTATCGTATAAGCGATCATCCCGTGGCCGACACGCCCCCGGATAGGCCTATCGTACGCTTCAGCTTCGACGGCCAGGCCTACCAGGGCTACCGTGGCGAAGCCATAAGCTCCGCCCTCTTCGCCAACGGCATACGCAAATTTTCAGAGCACCCCAAGGACGGCCAGGCTCAGGGCATATTCTGCGCCAACGGCCAGTGCAGCCAGTGCTCCCTCATCGTAGACGGCATCCTGCGCAAGGCCTGCGTTACGCCCTTGGCCGAGGGCATGGACCTGCGCACCGCGCGCGGCCTGCCCGAGCTGCTGGCGGACGACGAGCCCGCGGGCGCTAGCGCCGTACGCCGCATAAGCGCCGAGGTGCTGGTCATAGGCGCCGGCCCCTCGGGCCTGGCGGCGGCCGCCGAGCTGGCGGAGCTGGGCCTGGACGTCGTGCTCTGCGACGACAAGGATACCCTGGGCGGCAAGCTCGTGCTGCAGACCCATAAATTCTTCGGCTCCGAAGAAGACTGCTACGCCGGCACCCGCGGCTACGACATAGCCAAGATATTGGACAAAAAAGTACGCGCTTACCCCAACGTTCGCATACTCTCCAACTCCCCCGTGCTAGGCATATACAAAGACCGCGCCGCGGGCGTATACGAAAACTATAAAAGCTACCTCCTCATAGACTTCAAGGCCCTAGTCGTGGCCGCCGGCGCGAGGGAAAAGTCCCTCGTGTTCCCCGGCAACGACCTGCCCGGCGTATACGGCGCCGGCGCCTTCCAGACCCTGGTAAACCGCGACCTCGTAAAGGCGGCAGAAAAGGTATTCGTCATAGGCTCGGGCAACGTGGGCCTCATAGGCTCCTATCACGCCCTGCAGGCCGGCATTCAGGTGGCCGGCATATGCGAAATACTGCCCAAGGTGAACGGCTACAAGGTGCACGCCGATAAGATCCTGCGCATGGGCGTGCCCATATACCTCAATACCACCGTGCTGTCGGTGGAGGGCGAAGGCAAGGTCGAGCGCGTCACCATAGCCAGCGTGGACAAAGACTGGCAGCCGCTTTTGGACACGGCCAGGACCTTCGCCGTGGACACCGTGCTCGTGGCCACGGGCCTGTCCCCCTGCGACGAATTTTATAGACAGGCCCAGGCCTTCGGCTTCATAGCCGTCAAGGCGGGCGACGCCGAAGAAATAGCGGAGGCATCCAGCGCCATATTCGGCGGCAAGATAGCCGCACTGGCCCTGGCCAAGCTCCTAGGCAGGAACGTGGCCATCGACCAGGCCTGGCTGGACAAGCGCGAAGTGCTCAAGAGCAAGCCAGGCGACATCGTGTGCCGCGAAGAGGAAGAACTAAGCCCCCAGTGGAAGCCCGTATTCTTCTGCACCGAGGAAATACCCTGCAACCCCTGCACCACCGTGTGCCCCACGCACAGCATACAGCTGTCCGCCCGCAAGGGCTCCCTCCTCGACCTGCCCTACTTCCAGGGAGAGAACTGCAAAGGCTGCTCCGCCTGCGTGGCCGCCTGCCCCGGCCTTGCCGTTTCCTTAGCGCGCCTGGCTGACAACGGCCTGGCCGACGTGCAGCTGCCCTTCGAGTTCGACGCCTCGTCCTACGAGCCAGGCCTTAAGCTTGCCCTCCTGGACGCCGACGGCGCCTTCGTGGAGGAAGGCACGCTCACCAGGAAAATCTATAACAAGAAATACCGCAGCTGGGTGCTCAGCTTCCGCCTGTCGGCCGCCAACGCAGCCAAGGTCATAGGCGTACGCATACAAAGCGAAGAAGCCACGCGCAGCCTGCCTGAGCCCCGCTTCGAGTACCTGCCGGATAACGCCATCGTATGCCGCTGCGAGCGGGTGCGGGTGGACGAGATCGTCGCCTTTATTAAAGAGAACAAGGTGCGCGACATAAACCAGCTTAAAAGCATACGCGTGGGCATGGGCGCCTGCGGCTCCAAGACCTGCTCCGTGCTCCTGCCCCAACTCTTCCGCAAAGCGGGCGTGGACCCCGCCGAGCTTAGGTCAGGCACCCTGCGGCCCCTCATGCTCGAAGCGGGCATGGGCGAGCTCCTGAACGAACAAGAGGCGGAGGCGGCCACATGACCAAGTGCGACGTACTCATACTAGGCGCCGGCTCCGTGGGCGTGCCCCTGGCCAAATCCTGCGCCGAGCGCGGCCTAAAAACCATAGTCATAGACAAAGAAGCATCCTGGGGCCGGGGCCAGAACCGCGCCGCCATAGGCGGCATACGCGCCACCCATTCGGACCCCGCCAAAATTAAAATCTGCCAGGAATCCATACGCATCGTTAAGGCCCTGCAGGAAGAGCGCGGCATAGACTTGGAATGGCGCTCGGGCGGCTACCTCTTCGTAGCCTACGACGCCGAGCGCGAAAAATCCTTCAAGGACCTCCTCGTCATACAGAAAGCCGCAGGCCTGGGCATAGACTGGATAAGCCCCGAGCGCGTGCGGCAGCTGGCCCCCGGCATAAAAAGTAAAGGCCTCCTAGGCGGCACCTACAGCCCAGGCGACGGCTACGCATCGCCCCTCATCGTCAGCACCACCTTCCACCGCCTGGCCATGCAGGCGGGCGCCGACTTCCGCTTC
>JBFZES010000100.1:0-6729 GCA_041306725.1 Spirochaetaceae bacterium
TGCCTAATTCCCGCGCCTTGTCCGAGTCTATGGCTATGCGGGTCTTCTCGGTATCGAAGTTGAGCGTAAGCGATTCCATGCCGCCGCTTGAGCGTTGGGGCGTCAGTATGCGGTCGGTAATGATAGAGGCCTTGTCCTCAGGCGCGTCCGCCGCGCGGGCAGCATCCGCCACGAGGCCCTCGAGCGCGTAGTCGAGCGACGATACCACCTCAAGCTCGGCGAACTCGGGGCGCCCGGCTACGAAGTCCCGTAGGAAGCTTGAGCGCGACAGTATTTTTATGTGGCGCGGCTTCGCTCCCGAGGCGCTTATGACGGAGAGCAGGAATTCCAGGTTGGGGCCGTCTATGAAGGATAGCTCCATGTCGGCGAGCATGAGCAGGATGCGCGGCTTCTGTATGCCATAGAGCTCGAGGAGCTCGCGTATCTTGAACTGCAAGAGATCGGCTTTTTCCCGGTTTATGCCGCGCGCTATCTCTATGAAGACTATGTTGTCGTTGACGTGCGCCTCTATGATGCAGGGCGTCGTGTCCACGTCCACCCTCGTGCCGGTTATCTCCTCAAGGGTCTGGAAGAATGAATCCATCTTGATGGGCTTCATGAATACCTTGCGTATGTTGAAGCGCACGAGCTCGAGCAGCCTGCTCTTATCTATCTTCTGGGCGGTGAGTATGACCGGTATGGCGGCCGTATTGGGATTGCGCGCCTTCTCTTCGAGCACTTCCGTGCAGCTTTTACGGCTCAGGTGGTAGTCCATGATGATGAGCTCGGGCGGATCGTTGCGCATCTTGGCTATGCCGTCGAGGCCGTTGATAGCCGTCTCAACCTTAAGGCCGGCGCGGCTTAGCCTCGTTTTAAAGTAGTCCCTAAAGAGATCGGAATCGTCTATGACCAGCACGCTTTTCTTAGCCATGGGCAGCCTCCGTATTCAGCAGCGACAAGGGCTGCCCGGTAGCGTCGAGCGCGTCGCGGTACAGGCTGCCTTCAGGGTCCACCTTATTGCGAGACGCCACGGCCTGGGCGGTAGGCAGGTGCACGAACTCGTTGTTCACCATGCCTATGAGCACGCGGGTCTTGCCCGCCATGGCAGCGTGCACCGCGTTGGTGCCCAGGCGCTCGCAATATACCGAGTCGGTGGGGCAGGCCGGCGAGCTCCGCACGATATAGCTCGGATCAATGTACTTGAGGTTGATTTCCGTGCCGCTCTTGGCGAAGTGCTCCTTGATCTCATCCCTTAAGAACGCGCCTATATCGGCCAGCTTCTTGTTTCCCGAGGCGTCCGCGCCCGCTTTGGCTTCCAGCAGTTCCTGGCCCGCGCCTTCGGCCACCACGATAACGGCGTGGTTCCTGCGCTCGAGCCGCTTCCCTAAATGGGCAAGGAGGCCGTTCGCGCCTTCAAGCTGGAAGGGTACCTCGGGTATGAGCACGAAATTCGCCTCGTGGGTGGCAAGGGCCGTGTGCACGGCTATGAAGCCCGAATCCCTGCCCATAAGCTTGACTAAGCCTATGCCGTTGATCGAAGAATGGGCTTCGGCGTGTGCCGCGGTTACCGCTTCGGTGGCCTTGTCCACGGCGGTCTCGAAGCCGAAGGAACGGTCCACGTAGAGGAGGTCGTTGTCTATGGTCTTAGGTATGCCGACGATAGCCACCTTCAGCTTTCGCTTCTCGAGCTCGTCGGCTATGGCCAGGGCGCCTTTCTGCGTGCCATCCCCGCCTATGGTAAAGAGCACCGTCAGGTTGAGGCGCTCGATGGCGTCGACTATTTCCACCGTGCGCTCGCCGCCGCCCCGGGAGGTGCCCAGTATGCTGCCGCCTATCTTGTGTATGTCGTCGACTATATCGGGATCCAGCTCTTTAATAGGCAGGGCGTATTCAGGGATAAGTCCCTTGTAGCCATAGCGTATGCCGGCTATGCGCCGCACGCCATAGCGGTTCCACAGGCAGCGGACCAAGGCGCGAATAACGTCGTTCAGGCCAGGGCAGAGGCCGCCGCAGGTGACTATGCCCGCGCGTACGTGCGCCGGGTTGAAATAGAGCCGTTCGCGAGGGCCTGCCTTCTCCAGCATGAGCGGCGCGCAAGCCTTGCCTCCAAGGCTCGAGCCGGTCTGGATTTTATCCTCGTCGGCCACGTAATTGGCCATGGCGTCGCCCACCGTGCGGGAAAAGATGAGGGGCGAAGGTATGGAGCAGGGGCCGAGTACCGGTATATCGAAGCTGGTCGTTTGGAGCATAGCGTCCTCTCACGATTGGTATTCGCTGTCTGTATCGTATTACGACAGTATAGCGATAATTTGTTCCTCATGCAATTTTACTAAGCATAGCATAATTGGAGATAAATGTAGGATAAAAATGTCGAAAATGATATATATTGTTTGATGGCTACTAAAGCCGATACTAATACGGGGGGATTTGCATGCGCACGCGACAGGCTTTAGCGATGATACTCATGGCGGCTATTCCGCTTGGCGCGGCATACGGCCAGGAAGCGGCCGAATCCGCCGCGGATAACCCGCCTGCCGGGCAGGGCGCGTTGGTTCCCGTCAGCCCCGCTAAGCCCAACGATGGCTATACGCCGGCGGAGGGCTTGGAAAACTGGCGGCATGAGCATGACCTGTCCGGCTATAAGCCGGGCACCTACAATATCATCGTCCGCGCGCGCGACTCGGCCGGCAATACGGCTCTTGCCGGTCCCTTTAATATCGTTATAGACCCCGCTTCGGATTTGCCCCTGACGCGCATAGCCCACCCCATGCCTTCTATGCGCATAGGCGCCGACTTGAACATAGTGGGCACGAGCAAGGACGACGACGCTATACAGTACGTCGAGCTGAGCCTTGACGATGGGCCGTGGCAGAAGGCGGAGGGCGGGGAGTACTGGTCCTACTACCTCTCCACCGCGACCATGGAAGACGGCCTGCACGCGCTCAGCGCCAGAGCCGTTGACGCCAACGGAGCGCTGGGGCCGGCGGACCTGGTACGCTTTCACCTGGACAGGACTAAACCCGCCGCTACGGTGGGCTCGCCGCCATTCGGTACCCTCGTATCCGGCCGCCTGGCCTTGGGCGGCGAACTCTATGACGCGAATGGGCTTGGCTCGCTTGCCTACTCCCTGGACGATGGCGAAAGCTGGAAGGCCCTCAAGTACTCGCTCGACAAGGCGAAAACCGCCGCTTCCTTCTCCCTGGCCATCGATACGGCCAAGATGGAGGACGGCCCGGCCGTCCTCTGGTTCAAGAGCGTGGATAAGCTGGGATCCGAAGGCGTCTCTATATTCCTTTTTTTCGTGGACAACACCAGGCCCGAGTTGAGCATACTCAGCCCTTTGCCAAGCGATACGGTAAACGGGCGCTTTAGCGTCACGGGGAGGGCCTACGATACGGTAGGCTTACGCTCCCTTTCCTGGGCGTATGGAAAAGAAAGCGGGCAAGTAGAACTCGTTCCCGGCAACCCGTATTTTTCCGTCGATTTTACGGCGCCGGCCCAAGGGGGCAAGCTGAGCCTCCGCTTTATCGCCGAGGATATTTCCGGCAATCGCAGCGTCCTGGATCAGGCCTACGCGATAGACGCCAAGGCGGATATTCCGCGGCTGAGTATAGCGAGGCCGCTGGCCAACGACCGCATAGAGGGCGCCCTGCGGGTTCATGGAGCGGCCAGGGACGATGACGGCATAGCCGCGATAGAGTGGCGGCTGGACGGCGGAACCGTGACGGGCATAGAAAGCGACGGCGCTTTTTCATTTACTGTCGCCGAGCTGCCCGCGGGAAAGCGCACGCTGTCCCTGCGGGCCGTGGACAGCAACGGGCTCGCGGGCCCTTGGCTTGACCTGCCGCTCTTCAGCGTAGCCGAAGCGCCGCGCTTAGAGTTCGCCGCGCTTAGCGACTCGGCCGGCGAGCGCGCCTTCGCGCCCGGGCTGAGCTTCTCCACGCTGGAGGGGCGCGCGAGCCTCAGCGCGCGGGTCACGGCCCCCAATACCCTGGAATCGTTAAGCTTCGCCGTAAACGACGGCCCGTACCTGCCGCTGAAGGCCGCCAAGGCCGCTTCGCCGGCCGCCATAACTATACCCCTGCCCGCCAGCCTTCCCTTCGGCGTGCTTACGGTACGGCTTAAGGCCGTCGACGCCGCCGGCAAGGAGTCGGTCTTGGAAGCGCCGCTCTATGCCGTGAACTACGCCAAAGTCAGGATTGGCCCCACGCTCGATTTCGCCGGGGCCGAGCCTGGAAGCCCCAAGCCCATAGCGATCGGCGCCGGGCGGCCCTTCGTCGGCGCTTTCCTGCGCCCCTTCGAGGGAGAGGATATAGCGGCGCTGAGCCTCGAGCCCCCCTCGGCCCTCCTAAGCGCTTCCTTTGAAGGCGCCCTTGTACGCATAGAAGCGGCGGGCGAAGGGCTCAGCGAGCCTACGACCGTGGTGGTTAAAACCACCCGCGGCCATCGCTTTAGCGCGGGCCCCTACGTATTCGCCACCGATACCCTGCCGCCAAGGCTGGCCGTGCTTGAGCCGGCCTTTAATTCCTGGCAGCGCGGGGACTTTACCCTTAAAGCGGAAGCGAGCGACGGCGACGCCCTCGAGCGGGTGGAATACCGGCTGCAGGGCGGCCCCTGGCTGGCCCTCGAACGCTCGGGCGCCGCCTATAGCGCGAAGCTGAGCGTAGGCGATGCGCAGGGCCCCCTCCTCATAGAGTTGCGCGCCGTCGACAGGGCCGGGAACGAAGCCGCCGCGGCAAGCGCGGTCATGGTCGATAGCGTAGCGCCAAAGCCGGAACTGATACTGCCCATGGCCGGCGAGCCTCGGGGGGGCATGCGACTCTTCGCGCTCCGCCCCGGAGAGCCCGCGCTCAGCGTGGCCGGCATAGAACTGGGCCGCGCGGGATCCTACGAGCCCCTTGCCTACGCGCCGGTCATAAGCTTCGCGGCTGACGCCGGCGAAGGCGCCCTTACCCTGCGCGTTACCGACAAGGCCGGCAATCGCGCCGAATTAGACCTGGCGCTCGCGCTCGCGGAAGGCAGCCTCTTGGCCGCGCAGCCTGCGGCCGGGGCGCCCGGCGAGGACAAGCTGGCGCCGGCAATAGAGCTCATTTCTCCCCAAGGCCCCCAGTCCGGCCCCTTCCTCCTCATAGCGCGGGTAAGCGACGCGGGGGGCCTAGCCTCCGTCAGCTACTCAGGCGGCGGCGAATCCGGCGAGTTCGAGCGCTATGAGGGCAGCGCTTACGTAGCCCGGCTTTTCAGCTTCCCTCCCAAAGCCAAAGTACTTGCCCTTACCCTGCAGGCCGTGGACGGCGCGGGCAACAAGTCGCAGCTGAAGCTGTCCTTCGCGTACGACCAGGCGGCGGACAGTCCCGTCGTGCGCGTTTTAAGCCCGGAGGCCGGCCTCGCCGTCAAGGGCGGGCAGCCCTTCATCGTATACGCCCATGACGACGATGAGTTGGCATCGCTTTCCCTGGCCCTGGACGGCAAGGATTACCAGGCCGAAGGCAGCGGGCCGCTCTTTATGCTGCAGCCGGACGCCCTGGCGCCGGGAAAGAAGAGCGCGGCCTTAAGCGCCAAGGATCTGTCGGGCGTTGAAGCCGCCCGCGTAAGCGTTGATTTTACGCAGCTAGGGGATGCCCCCGCCCTCGCTATCTCCGGCATACAGGCGGGCAAGTCGCCTCTCGTGCCGTTCAAGCCGGGCTTAGCCCTTGCCTTCGACGCAGGCACGCTCTTGCTGGGAAGCGTACGGGCTCCCAACGGCCTTGCCCTGCTTGAGTACGCAGTCAATGGCTCGGCCTGGCAAAAGCTGAACGCCGCGGCCAAGCCGGACTCCAACGGCGCGCAGGCCTTCGGCATACCCCTTGCCGTAAGCTTGCCCTTTGATCGCGTAGAAATAGCCCTGAGGGCCCGCGACGCCCTTGGCGCGGAAACGGGCGAACGCATTGCTCTCTACCGCCTGGCCGCGCCGCGGGCTCTGCCAGGCATAGATGCGGAAGGCCTCTACATCGCGGATAGCCGCGTAAAGGCCGACGGCTCCCTGCTCCTTAAGCCGCAGGAGCGGCTCGGCTTGCTGTGGAACGGCCGGCCCATAGCCTCTGCGCGCGTGGAGCCTGCCTGGCCGGGGCTTGAGCTGAGCCATGAAGGCGGGGCCATTAGCGTAACGGCCTTGCAGGAAGGCCTATCCCCTCCGCTCACGATTACCCTGAGCACCGAGGATGGCGAAGTATACCGCGCCAGCCCCCTGCGCTTTTTCATCGACGCAGAGGAGCCGAGCATCAGGATAGCTGCGCCGCAAGGCGCTCCTTGGCTGCGCGAAAGCTTGGATATAAGCGGGGAAGCCGGCGACTCTAACGGGCTGGCCGAGCTTGCCTGGTCCTTGGACGGAGGCCTTAGCTGGAACCCCCTGGATACGCAGGCTCAGGCGGGCTCGAGCATGGCCTCCTTTAAGGCCACGCTGCCGCTAAGCGGCGCCGATGGCCCGGGAGAGCTGCTCCTGCGCGCCCGCGATAGCGCCGGCAGGGAAGGCTACGCGGCGCTGCCCTTCGTTAAGGATACGATAGCGCCGGCGCTCAGCCTGCTCTCTCCCCTTGCCGGCGAAGTGGTTAACGGCATCATTCACATGAGCGGCTGGGCCGAGGACGCGTCCGAGCTGAGCGGCGTCTAATACGCCCCTGACGGCGTAAGCTGGGAAGCCCTGGGCTTCGCTCCGGCGAATAGCAACCCCGCTGCGCCGAAAGTGGGCCTGCCCGCGGACAGGCCCGCGCGGGC
>JBFZES010000101.1:0-23887 GCA_041306725.1 Spirochaetaceae bacterium
AACAGCCCTCCGTTCTCGTCGTCGGCCAGCTTGGCCGCCGGCTGCCTGCCCGCGGCGGCGGCGGGCGACGCGGGAGCCGCCCGGAGCGCGGACGCCGAGCTTAGGCCCGCGGGCGCCTTGATGGCCTTGGCGGGGGCTTCGGCCTTGGCCGCGGGCGCGGCGGCGGGCTGGTCGGGCGCTATGATGTTGTTGTTGTTCTTATCCTTGCCGGGAAAGAAGATGGCGCGCACCTTGGCGTCCAGTTCCGCGTAGAGCTCGGGATTCTGCTCAAGGTTGAGCTTGACGTTGTCCCTGCCCTGCCCCAGCTTCTCCTCGCCGTAGGCGTACCAGGCGCCCTTCTTGTCTATGATGCCGCACTTTACCGCGGCGTCCACGAGGCCGCCGGAGGCCGATATGCCCTTGCCGAACATGATTTCCATCTCGACGCGGCGGAAGGGCGGCGCTACCTTGTTCTTGACCACCTTTACCCGCACCTTGTTGCCTATGGCTTCCTCGTCGCCCTTCTCTATCGTCTCGATGCGGCGCACCTCAAGGCGCACCGACGCGTAGAATTTGAGGGCGTTGCCGCCGGTAGTCGTCTCGGGATTGCCGAACATGACGCCTATCTTCATGCGTATCTGGTTGATGAATACCAGTATGGTCTTGGACTTGCCTATGGTGCTGGTGAGCTTGCGCAGGGCTTGGCTCATGAGCCTGGCCTGGAGGCCCATGTGGGAGTCGCCCATGTCCCCTTCTATCTCGGCCTGGGGCGTGAGGGCGGCCACGGAGTCCACGACGATGATGTCCACGGCGCCCGAGCGCACGAGGGATTCGGCTATCTCCAGGGCCTGCTCGCCGTTGTCCGGCTGGGATACCCACAGCTCGTCGGTATTGACGCCCAGGTTCTTGGCGTATACCGGATCCAGGGCGTGCTCGGCGTCTATGAAGGCGGCTATGCCGCCCTTTTTCTGCGCCTCGGCTATGGCGTGGAGGGCGAGCGTGGTCTTGCCCGACGATTCGGGCCCGTATATCTCGATGATGCGGCCGCGGGGATAGCCGCCCACGCCCAGGGCCTCGTCGAGGAGTATGGAGCCCGAAGGCACCGCTTCTATGCCCAGGGCGTTTTTGTTATCGCCTAGCTTCATAATCGAGCCGGTACCGTACTGCTTTTCTATGTGGAGCCTCGCGGCCTCCAGCGCCTTGAGTTTTTCGTCGCCCGTGCTGGGCATGCCTTCGGTTTTGGCCATATGCTGTATCCTCCTGGAGCTTTATACGCGGAAATGCCGCCTCGCGCTTGCGCCCGTATGGCGCTTATGCCATGGCGGCCGCCCTTGCGGCGCTAAAAGACTATCGAGAGCACTATACCCTCTGCGGCGCTCTTTGTCACCGTTTTCGTAGGGCTTCCATGGGATCGAGGGCGGCCGCCCGGCGCGCGGGAAGGAGCGCGGCCAGGAAGGACAGCGCTATGGCCGCGGCTACCACGAGGGCCAGTTCGCGATACCGCAGGGTTATGGGTATGGTTTCCAGATAGTAGGCGGGGTCGAGTATGCGGAGGCGCTCGGGGCTGGCCGAAGCGCCTAAGAAGGCCAAGAGGCCCCGTACGGCGTTGGCCAGGGCTTCTATGCCCGACAGTATTTCGTTGATGCGGGTGGCGCAGAGGAGCCCTCCCGCCGCCCCCACCAAAGCCCCTGCCGCGCCGAGCAGCGCTCCTCCCAAGGAAAAGGTCCTGGCCAGGTCGGACGGCCTCGCGCCTAGGCTCTTGAGTATGGCGATTTCCTGGCTGCGCTCCATGACGAGGGTGGTTAAGGCGCTCGATACGTTAACCGCCGCCACCGCCACGGTCATGGCCATGATCAAGAGCAGCATGGTGCGCGTGCTGGACAGCGATTCAAAGAGGTTGCGCTCAAGGTCCTTCCAGGGGTACAGGGCGAAGCCGTCCGGCAGGCTCGCCTCCGCCGCCTGGGCCGCCGCGTCGGGCTCTGTAAAGGGGTCGCCCGCCTTGATGCCTATGAAGCTGCGCGAGCTTTCCTTTTGGATCAGGCGGGCGGCCGACGCCTGGTTTATGAACAGCCACTGCGCGTCCAGCTCGCGGTAGCCGGCGGACACGATGCCGCGCACGGTCACGATAACGATGCGCGGGCTCATCTGGCCGTCGGCGCGCCTGCGCACCGTTATCAGGTTAAGGCTGTCGCCCGGCTTGAGGTTCAGCTTTCGGGCCAGGGCGGAGCCGACGAGGGCGTCGTTGCTACCCTCGAAGCGGGCCGCGCCCGCCTCCAGGCTTAGGTAGGCGGCGGTGCCCGGGTTATCGAGGAAGCCCTGCTCCACGGCCCGTATGGCCGCGCCTTCGCGCCGGCCGTTGGCGAAGGCCACGCCCACCGACTGGGTCTCTATCCATGCGCCCTCTATGCCCGGCCCTCCGCGGAGCGCGTCCCTCGCCTCCTCAAGGCCGGCTTGGCCACCGTAAGCGTGGGCCTGGGCGTGGTAGGTGCCCAATTCCACGTAGCGGGCGCTTATGCCCTGTATCATGCCGTCAGCCACCTGCATGACGGTAAGGAGGGGCACGAGGCTTAGGCCTATGCTGAGCACGGCGCCGCGCAGGGCCTTGCGCGCCTGGTCGCGCTGGCCGGCGCGGTCTTCCTTGCCGGCGAGCAGGCGCAGGGCTATGAACGCTATGGAGCGGGCCTTCATAGCTCTGACAGGATTCCGTCGCTCAGGTGGTAGCGCCTCTGCGCCCTATCGGCCAGCCTGGCGTCGTGGGTGACGATAAGGAGGGTGGCGCCGCGCTCCTGCACGATGGAAAAGAGCAGGTCTTCCACCGCCTTGGCGTTTGCCTCGTCGAGGCTGCCGGTGGGCTCGTCGGCGAGGACTATGGCCGGATCGTTTATGAGGGCCCTGGCTATGGCCACCCTCTGGCGCTCGCCGCCCGATAGCTTGGAAGGCGTATGGGCGAGCCTATCGCCCAGGCCCACGGCTTCCAGCAGGGGCCTGGCCTTGGCCTCCGCCTTGGCGCGGTCCCCGCCGAGCATGAAGGCGGGCAGCATGACGTTTTCCAAGGCGCTGAAATCCTTAAGGAGGTAATGGGACTGGAATACGAAGCCTACCGCGCTCGCGCGAAAGCGGGCCAGCTCGTCTTCGCCGGCGGCGCTTATGTCCACGCCGCTTACCACGACGCTGCCCGAGCTGGGTTTATCCAGGCCGCCGAATATGGACAGGAGCGTGCTCTTGCCGCAGCCGCTAGGGCCGGTTATCGAAGAGCTAACGCCGCCCTCGAGCTCGAAATCCACGCCCTTGAGTATTTCCAGGACTTCCGCCTCGGTTTTGAAGAGCTTGCGGAGCGAGACGCAGCGCAGTACCGGATCATTCATTGCGTAATACCTCCGAGGGCAGATAGGCGCTCAGGCGCGCGCTAGCCGCCCAGGCCGCCGCCAAGGCCGATAGCGCTCCCGACAGGGTTATGAACGCCAACTCCGCGGGAGGCAGGCTCACCGGCACGTCGGCCAAATAGAAGAGCTCGGGGGAGAAGAAGCGGAAACCCCGCTCTTCGCCCGCCAGCGAGGCCAGGAAGGCGAGCAGGCTTTCTATGCCCGCGAAGACGGCGTTGACGTTGTAGGCTATGGCCAGGCCGAGCGCCAGGCCCAGGAGCGCGCCGCCAAGGCCCGCGAGGCTGCCGTTTAAGAGGAAGATGAGCCGGACGGCCCCGGGCTTGCCGCCGAGCGCCTTGAGTATGGCTATCTCTTCCATGCGGCCGTATACGGCTTTGCGCATAGCGTGGAAGATATTGACCCCTACGACGATGAAGATGAGGCCTACCAGGGCCATCATGATGCCTTTCTCCATGCGCAGGGCGCCAAAGAAGGCCCGATTATAGCTGCGCCAGCTTTCCAAGCCTTCAGGCTCAAAGCCGGCTGCTTCCAAAGCGCTTCTCGCTCCTTGGTCGCCGTAGCGGTCTTTGAGCTTTATGCCCAGCATGGGCTGCTCTCCACGCGTAAGCTCCGCCGCGCTTGAGGCGGGCAGGAAGGACAGCCCCGCGTCGAAATCATAGAAGCCGGTATGGAACACGCCCCCTACCCGCAGCGCCACCAGGGAGGAGCTAATGCCCTCATCCTCATCGGCATTCACCGATAGTATATCGAGGGTATCGCCCTCGCGGAGATTGAGCCGCCTGGCAAGCTCGGAGCCTATGACTATGCCGCCCTTGGCGCTGAAGCCGCCGCTGCGGTACTCAAGCGACGCTATGGCCTCGTCGAGGGCGGGAGCGTCATCGGGTATGACCTTGATGCGCAGGCCTTCGGCCTTGCCCCGTTCGTTGACCGCCATGCTGCGCAGGTCGATAAAGGGCAGGGCCGAGGCCACGCCCTCCGTGGCCCTGGCCCTGGCCGCGGCCTCGTCTATGCCGAGCGCTACGGGCTGCGCGCGCAGGTGATAGCTGTCCAGTTGCAGCACCGCGTCGATGAAGCCGAACTGGAAGCCGTTCATTACCCCCACGATGACGATGAGCGCCGTTACGCCTATGGCTATGCCAGCCGCGGAGGGGCGCAGCGAAGGACCAGCGCTCGCCCCCGGGCTGAACCAGCGCCTGGCTATATAGCCTATCCAGCGGAGCTTGGCCATTAAAAGACCCTCTCGCGCACGACCGTACCGCCTTGTATGATTTCTTCCCTATACTTCTTATTTTCGCGATAGTACACGCGGGCGAAGAGCGCGCCCTCGTCGTAATGCTCTTCCACGTACTCCCCTTGAGCGCTCCACGCCGTTACGAGCAGGGGCAGGCCGTTCCGAGAGCGCTTTTCCAAGGCCAAAGCGCCGGTATCGGCATAGCTACGTTCCACGAGGAGCGCGGATACGCCGTCGGCGCCATGCTCGTCGCGGGCTATGCTTAGCAGGCGGCCCTCTCCGTCGTAGCCGCGGCGTTCGGTATAGCGCAGCCGCCCCCCCTCATAGCCTTCAGCGAGCGTAAGGCGGCCGCTCTGGTCATAGCGTTCCCGTACGAGGGACTTGAGCCGCATAGCCTCGCGCTCGATGGCTTGCAGGACGGCATCGTCATAGAAATACGTCTCGGCGGCGACGAGCTCATCGCCATCATAGCGCTCTACCCGCGCGAGCCTGCCCTCGGCGCTATAGTGGCGCAGCATGAGGAGGCCGCCTTCCTCTGTCCACATAACGCTGCCCGCGCCTGCGAGGAGTTCGCCCGAGCCGCCCGCTTGAAGGAGCCGGCCATCGGGCGCGTAGAGCGCGCCTGCGGCCTCGCCCGCGCCCGTACCCCCCGCCCCCTCCGCAGTCGCCGCGGACGCGGCCAAGCCGAGAGAAAGGGCCGCCGCGATGAGCGCCGAAGGAAGGGCGGGCTTGTTCATGGCTCCATGCCGAGGAGCTCGGCTAGATAGCGCTCGGGATCGAAGGCGCGGATAGCGCCGTAGCCCTCGCCGTCGCAGATAAACGCGGTCGCTATGTTCAGCGAGCGCATGATGGCCAGGGCCAGGCCGCCCTTGGCGCTGGAATCGTATTTGGTCAGTATGAGGCCGTCTACGCGCACCGCCTCCGAGAACGCCTCGGCTTGGCGCAGCGCGTTCTGGCCCGTGGTAGCGTCCACGACGAGCAGCTTTTTGTAGCGCTCAGGCTTGGTGCGCGCCGATACGATCTTGTCCATCTTCTCGAGCTCGCGTATGAGGTTCTGCTTATTGTGCATGCGCCCGGCCGTATCGGCTATGACGAGGTCAGCGCCTTCGGCCTGGGCGGCCGCCAGGGCGTCGTAGAGCACGGCCCCCGGGTCCGAGCCGGGCTCTTGCGCCACGACGCGTATGCCGAGCTTTTGGCCATGGTGCTTAAGCTGGTCTATGGCCGCCGCCCGGAAGGTATCCCCCGCGGCGAGCAAGGCCTTTCGCGCGTGGCCCGAGTCGAGCCAGCGGCGCGCCAATTTTGCGGCGCTCGTCGTCTTGCCTACGCCGTTTACGCCTAAGAGCATGTATACGTTCAGGTCGCCGGGTACGGGATCGAGGGTAATAGCGCGGGCATAGGGGGCAAGAACGTCCTTAAGGAGGGCGCGGGCGCCCGAGCCGTCCTTAACGCCTTCCTTGGCGCAGCGCTCCTTGAGCGCTCGCACGGCTTCATCGGCGAAGGCGGCGCCAAGGTCGCCCTCGACGAGCAGGTCGCCGAGCTCGTCCCAATCCTCGTCCTTTATGGCGGACATGCCAAACAATGAACGTAGTCTATCGCCGAACTTCATGCTGCTGCCTTTCCTGTTCGCGCTTAGTTCGAGGCGCGTATGTATCGTGCCAGCTTGATAGCGGCGTTGACGGCCAAGCCCGCGCTGACGGCGCTGGATGCCCAGAATAGGCTCTGGCTCACGACATAGCGGGTATTCAAGGAATCGATATACTCCTGGTCGGGGATACCGCTCTGGAGGGCGGCCGCGCCGGCGTCATAGTACATTCTGAAGCTGCCAAAGGACAATACCGATACGGGCAGCGACAATACGAAGTAGCCCAGGGCGCCGTAGAACTGATCTTTGGCTTCGCCGAGCCTCAGCTTGTAGCCTATGCCCATATCCTCGAGCGGGGGCAGGACAAGGCTGCCGGAAGGGGGGCTGCCCTTTAATGGCAGCTGGAGCGGGCTTTTGCCCGGAGCGCTTACCCGGAGGGTCTTGGTATCCGCGAACCCTTCAAGCTCAAGGGGCACGGTGCCTAGGTACTCGCCGGCAAGGTATACGGACGCTCCCGGATCGTCGCTGTCTACGGTAAAGCGACCCCTTTGGCGCTTATCCAGGCTGGCCGTCAGGATAAGGTCGCTGCCTGGCTCCATGCGTAGGGGCATGACGAGGGTATCATAGCCCGGCGCGCTGAGGATGAGCCGCATGGTGCTTTCCTCGAAGAAGAGCTGACCCTGGCTAAGGGCCCCGCCGCCTTCGATGCGTAGGGCGGCTTGGGGCGGCTCGGTATCCAGGAAGAGCCGAGCATAGGCCCTGCCCATCAGGGCGCTCGCCGCCGGGCGGATGAAGAGCTCGGCAAGGCCGTCCAGCGCGTCCGGCGCGCAGTACTCCACGCCTCGCCATAGGGTATCGCGCTGGGCGGCAGAAAAGAGGGCCAGCTCAAGCTGTAGGAACGATCCGGCGCTCTTAAGGCCGCCATAGAACAGGTAGTCTATGCCCTTGGCCTCGCAGTATTCCGATAGCTCCGCCGCCGTGCTCGCCACGCCCTTGGCTGCCGCGAGAGGAACTCCCTCAGCGCCTTGCCACGGCGTTAGGCGTCGCGTCGCTTCCGCGGACCCCGCAGCCGCAGCGCCTGAATCCGCGGCGTCCGGGGCGGCGGCGTTTAAGGAGGCATTCACGGAGGCGTTCACGGATGCGTTATCTTGCCCGGGGCTTGGCGCCTCTACCTGCCCTTCCCCGGGCCCGAGGGCGTCGTACCGTGCCCGAGCCAGGGCTAGGGCGTCCTCCGCTACGCGCAATTCCTGCCGCCGCCTCGCCCCATCGCGCAGCCTGAGGGCAAGGGCGTCGCGCGCGCGTATAGCCTCTATCAGGGCATCGTGCGCGAGGGCGCGCTCTAGCTCGCGCGCGCGGCCGCCTAGGGCGGCCGCTTCCCGCGCGCTAAGGAGGCGGCTGTCGGCAAAGAGCGTAGCGCCGCGCAATAGGAGCGGCAGCGAGCTGGACAGGTAGCCGTATTCCGCCGGCGCATTCGCGCTCTCCAGCTCGCACCAGGCTACGATGAGGGGAGCGGCGCTCGCGGGCGAGCCGCTCTCCGTCGCGCCGCGGCCTGCCGCGCTACTTTCTTCTGCGCCAAGCGGAGAAAGGTTCGCCTGAGCGCCAAGCGCGGAACCGCCCGCCTGAGCGCAGGCAAGCGCCAGGCTAAGCGCCAGGCAGCGCGAGGCTCTTCCCGTTCGGAAGGGCCAGGTGGCCGGCTGGATAGCCACCGCTCTTAGTCCTCGTCTTCCTCTGCGTCGGGCATGGAGGTGCCGCCCTTCCATAGGAAGCGCAGATAGGAGTCGATGAAGGGGTCCAGGTCTCCGTCCATGACGGCCTGTATATTGCCAAGGTTGAATTTGGTACGGTGATCCTTGACCATGGTATAGGGCTGGAATACATAGGAGCGTATCTGGGAGCCCCAGGCTATTTCTTTCTTATCCCCCTGGTACTTGGCGTTTTCCTTGTCCTTTTCCAGGCGGTACAGTTCATAGAGCCGGCTCTTGAGCACGGACATGGCCAGGTCCTTATTCTTGTGCTGGCTGCGCTCGTTTTGGCAGGTGACGACGATATTGGTGGCCAGGTGGGTTATGCGCACGGCGCTGTCGGTCTTGTTAACCTTTTGGCCGCCCGCCCCGCCTGCCCGGTAAGTATCGATGCGTATATCCTCGGGCTTTATATTGATCTCAATCGTGTCGTCGATGACCGGGAGCACGGCCACGCTTGCGAAGCTGGTGTGCCTGCGCGCGTTGGCGTCGAAGGGGCTGATGCGCACGAGCCGGTGCACGCCGGTTTCGGAGCGCAACAAGCCGTAGGCGTAGGGGCCGGTAATCTCTATCGTTACGCTCTTAAGGCCTCCCTCGGCCTCGAGCAGGTCCACCACCTCGTACTTGAAGCCCCTGCGTTCCACCCAGCGGGTATACATGCGGAAGAGCATGCTCGCCCAGTCGCAGGCCTCCGTGCCGCCGGAGCCGGCGTGTATGGTAAGGAAGGCGTCGGTTTTGTCCGCCTCGCCGTTCATGAGCTCGATAGTAACCGCTTTCTCAAAGCGCGCGCTCACGTCCGCGAAGCTTGCGCGCAGCTCGGGCTCCAGCGATCCGTCGCCTTCTTCCTGGGCCATGGCCAGTATCTCGTCCAGGGTCTCCATGTCGCGCTTGATTTCCGTCCATATATCCAAGCGGCCGCGCAATACCTTAAGCTCGCCCATGAGGCGCTCGCTTTTCTTCTGGTCGCCCCAAAAGCCGGGCACGGCGCTCTGGGCTTCCTTTTCCTCTATGAGCGCGCGCATCCTATCCGGGTCAAAGACGCCCCCAGATTATCAGTATTTCCTGCTTTAATTGCGCCACCGGCGTATTCATTTCTTCGAGCATGGTATTCTCCTTGGCTCTGTACGGTGCGGGGGCCTTACTTGGCGATGGGAGCGGCGACGAGCATGCGCTTCCAGCGATTCTGGCTCAGCGTGGATATGGCGAGCTTGCCTTCCACGGGATATTGGTATATGCGCACCGTGTCGTAATAATCCGTTACTTTGTCTATGTCCCGCTTAAGCGCGGCGAGCAGCTTATCGCTCATGCGCATGCTCTCAAAGCAGGCGCGCTGCGCTTTTTCCAGGCCGTATTGAGGAAGAAGGGCATAGACGGCGGCCCGCGAATCCTCGCCGCCTAGATCGCATACTACCGAGACAAACATATGCGTATGGTATACGATGATACTTGGGTTGTCAAAGGAGGAGGCTATGGTTCTTAGGGCTAATCGCCGATATTATACTAGTATGAAGATAAATACGCTTGCCCGCGCGGCATCGGCCTTTTTTGTCCTCTTCCTGGCGTTCTGCCTCTCTCCCGCCGCCGCGCAGGACGGCGCCGAGGCGGCGGTATTCGCGCCCTACCCGTCCCGCCTGCGCGTTGGCGTGCGTGATGACAAGGTGCTCTTGAGCTGGGAGGACAGCGCGGACTTAAGCCTGGGCTACGTTATCTATCGCCACCGTAACGAGCCTAATTCCGATAATTTCGCCGAGGCGGTCATGATAGGCGACGCCGCTCCCGGCGCGGAGAGCTTCGAGTACGCGCCTCCGGATGACGGCCCCTACTACTATGTCGTCTTAGGGCGGTCCGAGAGCGGCGTGTATGAGGTATTCATACCGCTGCGCAACGTGAGCCTCGTCGGCATAGCGGCGCCTGGCGCGCCTCGCCAGGCCTCCGGCTCAGCTACGGCCGCTTCGGCTTCAGCTGCGCCTCCAGTCCAACTCCCGGCCAGCGCCGCCTCGGCGAGCGCCCCCGCATCGAGCGCGCAGAGCGCCGTATCGGGCATAAGCGCGAGCCTTGACGGCGATTCCATCGTCGTAGGCTTCAAGGCCGGCCTGGATTCTGGCAGGCTCATCGTATACCGCGGCACGAGCCCCTTCAGCCAAAACGCCGCCATACTGGACGCCGTGGTCGCCGCCCTGGTAGCGCCTTCGGACGCGAGCTTCCGCGATTACCCGGTACCGGGCATACCCTATTACTACGCCATACTCCCTGAACGCGAACTCCTTGGCGGGAGCATAGCGATCGTGCCGGGCCAGAACGCCACGCAGGCAGCCCTGAGCATACCGGCGGGCAGCTTCCGCGTAGGCCTGCCTTCCATGAGCGCTTCTTCGCGATCCGCGCCGCTGCCCTACCTTATCTTGACGCGCACCCTGTCCGACGCCCATCCGGTCATACAGGAAGAACTGGCCCCCAGCCCCAAAGCCCTCTCGGCTGACAGCCAGAAAGCGGTGAACGCCCTGCTTGCCGCCGCCGGAAGCGCCGCCAAGGCGGAGCGGCCCATGGTAACGATTTTTCCCGAAGACCTGCGCTCCAGCGGCGGCGAAGACTACGCGCTGCGGAGCATCATAAGCGACTTATTCTCCCGCGGGGCCTATGCCAAGGCGGCCGAACAGCTGACGCTCTACCTGTCCCTGCCGCGCTCGGCTACGGCCAGCGCAAAGGCTCGCTTCTACAGGGCCCAGGCCCTTGCCTTAAGCTCGTCGTTCCAGGAAGCCTTCTTTGACTTCCTGCGGGCCGAAGAGAGCTACTACCTTCAGTGCCAGCCCTGGATGGATTACGTGCTTTCGCAGCTGGGCAAACGCTCCTAGCGGGAGCGCTAGGAACGCCGGCCGAGCAGGCCGTAATAGGCCATGATCAGGAATTCGGCGAAGCGGCTTGGCAGCAGGGGCTTGATGGCGGCCGCTATGCGCTGGCCAAGCGAGCCCACGGTATAGCGCACCGCAAGCCGTTTGGCGCGCATGAGGGCCAGCACGAGGCGGGCTATGTCTATGGGATAGCCGCCGTTTATTTCGTCCTGCTCCGCCTTGGCCAAGGCGATGCCGGCGGCCTCTGCATAGGGGCTAGCCGGTAGCGGGGCTGCCTTCTGCCTGGCCTCCGTAAAGCCTGAACGGAAGTCGCCGGGCTCTATGAGGGTCGCTTGAATGCCAAAGCCCTTGATCTCCATGCGCAGCGCCTCCACGAAGCCTTCCAAGGCGTACTTGCTCGCCGAGTAAAAGGCCTGGAACGGCAGGCCTATCCTGCCCGCTATCGAACTGGTTACCAGTATCTTGCCGGAGCCGGCCTGCCGCATAGCGGGCAGCGCGGCTTGTATGAGCTGCACGCTCCCCAGGAAATTGGTGTCCATCTGCCTGCGTATATCCTCAAGTGGGCTTTCCTCGGCGGGGCCGCTTATGCCCATGCCAGCGTTGCACACCAGGAGGTCTATGCGGCCCTCTTTTTCGAGCACGAGCCTTACCGCTGCCTGTATGGACGCCGCGTCGCTCAAGTCCATGGCGATGAGCTCGAAGAACTCGTCGGCCTTGCGCTGGGCTTTGGCGGGCTTGCGGCTCGTGCCGTATACGAGGTGGCCCTTCTTGGCCAGGAAGGCGGCGCAGGCGTTGCCTATGCCGCTTGACGCGCCGCTTATGAAGACGACTTGTTTTTTCAGCTCAGTCATGTATGTTTCCCTACCGCGGCCGCTATCACGTCCGCTATGCGTTCCGGAGCCATGCGCTCCGTGTTTATAACGAGGTCGGCAAAGTCGTAGCGGTCATTGTCTATGCCGTAGAGCGACAAATAGCGTTCCCGGTCCAGCTGATCGCGACGCTTGGTAAAGGACAGCACGTCCTGCGCGTTGCCGCCTTCCCGCGTTCGTATGCGCTCGGCGCGTACTTCGGAGGACGCGTGGAGGTATACCTTGAGCTGCGCGTCCCGTACCAGCCAAATGGCCAGGCGCGAGCCTATGACGCAGTCCCGTTCATGGGCCATGGCCACCTGGCGGTCGTCCAATTGCCTGTCGTAAGAGCTATCCGCGCTGGCCATTTCCAGGAGCCGCTCGAAGGGCAGTCCCATCTCGTCGGCCATGGTATGGAAGGTATAGTTCACCAGCCTTCGTTCGAGCCGCTCCGCGAGTAGCCTCGATACCGTGGAATTGCCGCAGCCGCTCTTGCCCGATATGGCGATAATCTGTGTCCTGTTGATTTCCATGCTGGCGTCCTTATGCCTGGCTGCGCTACTCAACGTTGCGCACCTGTTCGCGTATATTCTCTATGGCTTCCTTCATGCGAATGACCGCGGCGGATACCTCCGCCTGCGCGCTCTTGGAGCCTATGGTATTAGCCTCGCGGTTGAGCTCTTGGCAAATGAAGTCGAGTTTCTTGCCGCACTGCTCCTCGTCTAGGCTGGCCCTGAAGGACGCTATATGGGCCGTGAGGCGCACGAGCTCCTCGTTGATCGTATGCTTGGCAAGGTAGGACGCGACCTCGGTCAGTATACGGGTCTCGTCCACGAGGTCGCCCAGCAGCTCCTCAAAGCGCCTGCGCAGCTCGGCGCGAATTTGCGCGTCAAGCTCGTCGGCCTTGGCCGCGACCTCCTTTAGCGACGCCTCTATGGAGGACAGTTGCCGCTCGAGGTCGGCCCTGGCGCTTTCGCCTTCTTTCTTGCGCTCGGCCTCAAAGGCGTCTATGCAGGCGCCTAAGGCGGGCTCGAGGGACTCCCATAAGCCGTCCGCGTCAGCGCTGCGGTGAAAGCTCAATATGCCTTCTAGGCCTAAGAGCTGGGAAAGCCGTAAAGGCTCCTCTAGGCCGGCCGCTGCGGCGAGCTCGCGAAGCGCTACGCTTATGGCGCGGGCGGCGCCGGTATCTACATGCACTTCGGTGGGAAGCTCCCCTCCGAGTATCTTGATGGAGAAGTCCACCTTGCCTCGCCGTATACGGCCTTCTATCGCGTCGCGTATGCGCCGCTCATAGGCCGATAAGAGGCTAGGCAGGTTGAGCGTCAGCTCGAGATAACGATTGTTGAGGGATTTCATCGTAAGCTGGGCCTTAATGAGCGGCGCGTCCAGCCGCGACGCCCCATAGCCCGTCATGCTCTTCATCGTTGGTATCCTTTATCGTCCGAAAACTCGCCTCGTTCTGGGACTTGGCCGCGAAAGCGTTCATAGAGGGCTTTGCCTAAGAGCCAGTTGTCGCCGGCGCCCATGGAGAGGAAAAGGTCGCCTGGACGCAGGCTTTCGGCGGCGTAGCCGTAGGCGTCCATGACCTCGTGGAAGTAATGGGCATCCACGCCCTGCCGGGCTATAGCCTGGCAGAGCCCTTCGCCGCTTATGGCCGGGTCGGCCGCCTCGCGCGCCGATGCGTATATTTTGTGGCAGATGAGCAGATCGGCGTCGCCGAAGGCAACGGCGAAATCGTCGAAGAGCGCCTTCGTGCGCGAATAGGTATGCGACATAAAATCGAGGACGATGCGGCGCTGGGGGAAAAACTCCCGCAGGCCGGCCAGGGTGGTGCGTATGGCGCTTGGATGGTGGGCGTAATCGTCCATGAAGAGCACGCCGCCCGCCTCGCCTAGGATTTCCGAGCGCCGGCGCGAGCCCCGGAAGGACGCGAGCGCTATGCGGGCGCCGTCCAAGCGTCCGTCGTCCGGCCTAAGGGGGCCTTCGTCTTCCTCGATTATGCCGACGCAGAGGGCAAGGGCGGCCGCGGCGTCAAGGGCCGTGTGCCGCCCGGGCACGCGGAGGCTAAAGGGTTCGTCGGAGAGGCCGAGGGTAAAGCGCGCCTTTTCCGCGCCTACTTCGTAGGAGCGTATGCGGTACGGGCCTTCGGCGCTGAAGCCATAGGGTATGGCCCGGAGGTCGGGACGCGCCGCCAGGGCGAGGCTGAGGGCTTCGCGGGCGCCCGCGTCGTCCGCGCAGTAGATAACGGCGCCTTGGGACGGCAGGCTCACTAGGTATTCTACGAAGGCGTCGCGTATGGCCTCGTAGCTAGGGAAGCAATCCTGATGGTCGCTTTCCACGCTGGTAAGCACGATGCGCCGGGGGGAAAAATTGAGAAAATGCCGGCGGTACTCGCAGGTTTCCGCGATGAAGTAGCGGTCGCCCGCGTTCATGGTGGAGCGGTCGCCGAAGGACGACACGGCGCTGCCCGCCAGTATCGTGGCCGGCAGGCGCATGCCGAGGGCTATGACGCCGGCGAGGGCGGTCGTGGTCGTCTTGCCGTGCACGCCCGCTATGCCGCTGGAATCACGCGCCCTGGAAAAAGCGCCAAGGGCCTCCGGGTAGCTCACGAGAGGCAGGCCTAGCTGGTCTGCCCGCACGAGTTCGGGGTGGCTCGCGCGGGGATAGGCCGCCGAATAGATGACGAGGTCTATATCCGGATGGATGTTGTCGGCCGAAAAACTCGCCATGGCTACGCCGAGCTCGGCCAATATGCGGTCCGTGTAGAAGGGCTCGCTTACGTCCGAGCCGCTCAGCTTCGCTCCGCGCGCCGCGAGCAGCTCCGCGAATGCGCATACGCCGGTGCCCTTGGCGCCTACGAGGTGGACCCGATAATCCTGCAGGGATGCGGGAAACGTAAAAGAAGGCATAGATACAGTGTATCCTAAGTGATACGGTTCATGCAACGAACGGGCGGCGATAGGCCGCGATCGCGGGCGCTACTCGCCGGCGTTGAGCCCAATGGCGAGGTTCCACTCCTGGTCGGCCTCGAGCTCGATCTTCCATACGAGCAGGGCGCAGTATCCCTGCTCTATGGCAGGGCCTCCCGGCGCGCTATACGAAACGGGGGCAAGGGCAAGCCGCGCGGGCAGCGATAATTGCAGGCTGAACGAGTATTGGGCGTCGAGCGCTTGGAAGGCGAGGCTGCGGAATAGGGCGCCGCTTGAACCCAAATCAGCGGCGCCGTACGGCGCGCCGTCGAGGGCTATGGCCTTAAGCTGCTCGGGGAGCAGGGCCAGGTTAAATTCTATGCCGAGCCAGAGTTGGGCCTGGCTATCCGACTTATTGCTGAGGGTGTAGCCCGTAGACACGCATTTCTTATGAAAGCTGAATTCTTTTTTTAGGGCGAGGAGCCTGCTCGCGCCCTTGGAATTCAACACGCCTTCTTTATAGAGCGTGACGCTATTGTGGCTACCCATACCCGTCAGTTCATCGAAGACGGCGTTTGAATAGAGCTTAGCGTCGGCTTCCCAGGGCGCGGCGGCCGCCTGGCTTCCCGGTTCCGCCGCGTATATCCGATCGACGAACGAGGCCTTGCGGGCCTTGGCGTCATGAAAATCGCCGGCGAACAGGTCGCACAGGTTCTTCCTCGTCTTCAGTATATCGAGTTCGGTAAGCGCCGCTCCGCGCAGATGCAGATAGGCGTTAAGCTCAGAGCCCTGGTATATGATCTCCTTCTGCCCGTCAAAGTCCGTGTCCGCGCGCAGTATGCCCGGCTTGAAGCTTCCCTTTATGCGCGTGGTCTGCTCCGCGTCAAGCAGGGCTTTGTAGGCCGCCTCCCGTATGGCCGGGAGGGCTATGCCGCCGTTAGGCGCCGACCAGTAGGCGTCGCCGCATTGCCCGCGCCAGAGATCTTCGCTTGCGGTCTTCTTGCGGGAACGGTCGCCGCGCAGCTGGCCGATGATGAGATGCACGTAGTACATGCGCGAGTAGAGGCCCGCGCTGGCCTCTGAGCGCAAAATGGCGTTCCTCAGGCTCGGCTGGCTGGCGGGCGCGGAGCTGTCGAGGGCGGCGGCGCTATTGGCGGTAAACTGCTTGGATGCCGTACCGGGAAAATACGCCCGAGCCGAGCATTTTTTCGCCTTGAGGTAGCGGGCCGGCACTATCGTTTCCATGTCCAGCGCGTTGTTGCGCAGCCAGGCTAAGGTGCGTTCTATGTATATATCCGGGGATTCAAGCCCCGATCGTTCCCAGAGTTCCAGGAGGCCTTCGCCGGGCGCCATGAGCACCGCGAGGCCCTTTTTATCGCCGACGGCGACGCGCTGAGCGGCCTCGTCGAAGCCTAGGGGCTTTTCGAAGGATTGGGCGCAATCGAAACTGGGGAATACGGTTATGCAGCGGCCTTGATCTTCGGTTATGACAGGCTCGTGGTCTCCCCTGCCCCCCATGGCGGCCTTAAACTGGGCTTCGGTAAGGAAGGTGTAATCCATGCCGCAGGTCTGCAAGGTGGAGGCAAGCCAGGGTTCCCAGGCGTATTCGCTTAAGAAACAGCCCCGCGGCCGTTTGCCGAAGCTTTTTCGAAGAAAGGTGGTTAAGAGCTCTATCTGACCTAAGCGGTCGCTTGCCGGGATTAACGGCAGTAGAGGCGCGTAAAAGCCGCCGCCAAGCAGTTCGATTTGCCTGCGCGCGGTCATTTCCTCAAGGAGCATGAGATACTCGGGATGCCGGGATTCCAGGCGCTTAAGCAGGCTGCCGGAAAAAAACAACGCCGCCTGTATGTCGGGAAAGCGGTTCAGCACGGAAAGGAAGGGCCTGTAACATGTTTGGTATACCTGCTCAAAATGGCCATCTGGCAGGCCTTCAGGGAGATGATTATACATTCCTATGATCAAATTCATTTTGAGCATTAAGCGACGATCCCTCTTAAGTATCCGGAAAGTATAGCGCGCTTATGTGCGCCATGGAAGGTAAAAACAAGAAAAACCGCGAACTACACCACGAGGCGGCTAAAAAACGCGGCGTCTATGCCGGAAAACGCCAGGGCCATAAGGGCGGCGCTCATAAAACGCACCGGTTGGCCCTTAAGGTTCTCCGGCAGCTTTTCCAGCGCTATGCGGTCCAGTATGTCCTTGAGGAAAATCGAGGCGGCGGCGAAGCCCAGCGCGGCGCTGGCCGTAGACGCTATGACCAGCAGCAGGCTGTTTACGGCCGCCGTGCTGGCTAAGGCCGCCGCGTAGAGCGCTAAGGATAGCGGCAGAGCATGGCTTGAATCGCTCAAGACGCTGAGCGTTCGGCCGCTCAGGGCCTTGGTAAGCACAGCGGCTACATAGTAGAGCAAAAAGAGGATGAGGGCAAAGCTGATGGGGCTGAGCGATTCCAGGCCGAGCGGCATGAGCAGTGAGCGGAATACGATAAATTCGGCAACGGCCGCGGGTATGGCAAGCCCGACGAACAGGACTATGGGAAACCAGGGCCTGCCCTGGTCGGTATCGTCGTCGGCCCCTGGCAACACGCCCCAATTGGTCAATAGATTGCCCGCGAACACGAAATAAAAAGCCACGGAGAACACGCTCATACGCTCGACCTCTTAGCCAGGCGGATTATGCTCAGGGTTAAGGCCGAACCCAGGGCTAAAAGCATGAAGGCCCCGGCAGGCTGCGCCATGATAGGCAGGAAGGGCCTGGCTATGCTGGACTCATTTTGCACAAGGCTGATCGCTCCCGTGGCTAAGAGCTCGCGTATGAAACCCATGCCAAGGATAAGGAGCGACATGACGGCGCCTCGTATCAGTTCCTCCCAGCCGCGGTCTCGTTCCGATTCGCTGGCCGGCGCCCTTGCGGCCGCCACGACGGGGGTGAGGAAAAGCACGATGAAGAGCCGGCGGTAGAGCAGTTCAAAAAGCATAGGGTCAAGGATACGCAGGATAGAGCTATACAGGGACAGGAGTATGGCGGCAAAGCCGAGGGTTATCATGCTCAGGTTGCGGGCTTTGAAGCGCTTCGGCAAGAGCAGCGGCATCGCGCTGGCGACGGTAAACACGCAGAGGAAAGCGCCGGAAAGCGCCAGGCCGCTGGCTAGGTCAGTCGCGGCTATGAGCATGGGAGCAAGCCCCGCGGTAAGCGCGAAGAGCGATTGCTTGGATGCAGGGTTCGCTGTCATTGATTGTGCTCCCGATTTCTTTCAAGGCCCGTCAATTTGTCCAGCAACGCGCGCAATACTGGTTCGAGCGCACCGTCCATGGGCGAGTAGCCCGGAGAGTTACGCGTTCCCAAGCCGCTGAGCAACGCGCCTAAGCGCCTGCCGTAGTGGGAGCCTTGGGCGCCGCCAAGGAGCCTGGTACCGGTTACGGCGCCGTCATCGTCGGTATCGGCGAACAGGCGTAGGTTCGCTCCGGGAACCGGTACCGCGAGCAGGTACCGCGAAGTCTTCTCGGGGCCATAGCTCCTGCCAAGCACGGAGCCGTCGCGAAGGAATTCCCAGTCGCCGCGCTTGGCATCGCCCTGGAGGGCCAGGAATTCCTTCGCCGATAGGCTGGACGCGTAACGCGACAGGAAAGCGCCGCCCGCGGTCAGGACCAGCATGCCGGCTACCAGGCCTACCATAAGATAATCGATTTTTCTACCCTTCATGCCGCCGTCCTCTCCGCGCGCGGGCGCAAAAGCGGCTCAAGGCGGCGCTCGAGCGTGGGGCTTACTACATTCATGATCAGCACCGCGAAGGTAACGCCTTCAGGATAGCTGCCCCAGCGCCTGAACGCGTAGCACAGTACGCCTATGGCCAGGCCGTAGAGCGCCGCTATGGAACGGTCCACGGGCGAGCTTACCGGATCGGTGGCCATGAAGAAGGCCGCCAACAGGAAACCGCCGCTGCCCAGGGCGTAGAGCACGTCGCCTTTGAAGAGTTCCTCGCCGGGGAGCCCCGTGCCGAATACCTTCGCCAGTAGCGCGAAGCTGGCTATCATGGCCAGGGGTATCTCTATTTTTATGAGCTTGAGCGATATGAGCGCTATGGAGGCGGCGAGAATCAGGAGGAGGGCCGATTCGCCGAGCGTGCCGGGCTTAAGCCCGAAGGCCATATCCATATAGCCCTCAGGCAGGCGCGCGCCAAGGGGAAGGAATATGGCGTCATTGAGGAAGCCGGTAAGCGCGCTGTCCATGGCGGACAGGGGATAGCCGCTCTGCCTCAGCGCCTCCATGACCCGTACCTGGCCGCTTACGCCCAGCTCGCGGGCGAGGGTAAGCGGGGTGACGGCGGAAAGGCCGTCTACGCCGCTCAAGGCGCGCGGCAATACGAAGTCGCGCATGGCGGCGGGCCAATTAACGTAGGCGAAGGCCGCTCCGGCTAAGGCCGGGTTCATCCAATTTTTGCCGTTTCCGCCAAAAAAGCCCTTGACGACGAGGATGGCGAAAGCGGAAGCCATAGCCGGTATAAACGGCGCTATCGTGGGCGGCATGGCCGTGGCTACGAGCAAGCCGGTAAGGAGGAAGCTGCCGTTGCCCACGGTAATGCGCTTGAAGGCGGCGTCGACCAAGAGTTGCGAAATGAGGGCCGAGCCCACGGAAGCCAGCCATACCAGGGCGGCCGAAAGGCCGTATAAGGCTACCGACCACACGAGTACCGGCGCTAGGCAGAGGGCGCAGAGCCAACTCACCTTGGTAGCGGAGCGCCAATCATGGATATGGGGATAGTGAGAGTCTATGGCCTGGGAATTATTGAGCATGGCTTTGTCCTTGGGCTTTATGCTGATCGAAGAGCCTCACGAGAGGCAGTCGCGACCAGCATGCGTACGCGCACGCGGCGCAGCTCGTGCAGCGCGCCAATCCCTGGTCGTACGCCTCGGAGGCTTTGCCGGCCATGAGCAGCTTATAAAGCAGGTAGGGCTTGAGGCCTTCGGGGCAGGCTTGGACGCAGGCGCCGCAGCGTATGCAGGGCTGCTCGGGGCCGCTGTGGGTCTCTTCGCGGCTTAAGGCCAGCACCGAGCGCGTCGTCTTTTCAATGGGAGAGTCGAGGTCCGCAGCGAGCCTGCCGCACAGCGGGCCGTTTATGACCACGCGCTCCGGAAGCCCCTTGAAGCCGCCGCATTCCTCAAATAGGTCGCCAAGCGAGGTGCCGATGCGCGCCTTCACTATCCTGGGCTCTTTGATGGCGCCGCCGCCCACGTATACGTATTGCTCGATATGCGCCTTGTTCGACACGACCGCTTCGTGAAGCGCTATAAGCGTGCTCGGTTCAAGGCAGAGCAAGGAAGGGGCTGCTCCGCGTTTATCGCGCAGCGAACGCGCTATGAGGAGGGGCATGTCTTGCGGGTAGCGCCGCTTGAAGGCTTCGACGCTTATTTTGAGGTCGGCGTCCTTGGCATGGGCGCGCAGGGCGTTTATGTGCTGCTCTTCAAGGCCCGCGTCCAGCGCTATGGCTATGGACTCAGGCTTAAGTATCTTGTTGAGTATATCGCAGGCATCGATCAGCTCTTGGGGATGGTGAATGAGTATGGCTTCCTCTACCCTGCGGTAGGGATCCATTTCCAGGGCGTTCACGACCAGTTGTACGGGCCCGTCTTCTTTTTTGCCATGAAGGAGATCGTAGAGCGGCACGCCGGTGGATACCTGGGTAACGCCCTTCTCCTGAAGCAGGTGCAGTATGTCCGTCTTGTTTAGCGATTTCCATATGTAGCGCTCGGGCCGCTTGCCCGATATGCTGAAGGATCCGGCGAGCGACACGACCACGGTATTCAGCGCCGAGCCGTCTGGCGCCCTGCCGCGCACTATCCTGCGCACTATGCCCGGTATGGAGCTATGCGCGTTCGTCGTTCCCTTGCCGTCGGCGCGGGCGATTAGCTGGCCTTCCCGCAACTCTTCGCCTTCCGATACGAGGAGCCGAGGCTCTTTGCCGCCGCTGCCTGAGCGCAGGGTAAGCATGGCGTGGATGGGTAAAAACGCGTTCTCTATAGGGGCATGGCTAAAGGCAAGGCGCTGGGGGAGCAGTACTCCTCCGCGCTTAAAGCCGCGTACGCTCATCATGCTAGTCTTAGCCTTCCATAGCTTAATAAGCCCAAACCGGGGATAAGGGCCAGTATACAGAACAAGAGCCGCTTATAATCAAGAGGCTGCGCGGAGGCCGCGGCTCCAGGGCCTATAGCCCTGCGCGCTATGGGAATGTACCCTGAATCGAGTACGCTATGCAACGCGTTCGCGTCAAATCGACCCTGCGGAGCCTCGCCTTCGCCTTCTTCCGCGCTTGAAAGCCCGCCGCTCGAACTGCTCGTGTAGCTAGAATTGCCCCAGCGGGCCTCGCCCAGCCTGCCCCAGGTAAGCGACGCCTGGTAGGCATAGTGGAGCTCGAGCGGCCTGCCCTCGATGTCCGTCACCCGCTCGTACGATACGGCCAGGCGAGCCTCGGCCTGTGGCCCGGCATACGAAGCGCCGAGCGCGAAGCCAAGGATAAGGCTTATGGCCGCAAGCAGCGTAAAGGAGCGGAGGGTGGAGCCGTAGCGCGCGTTTAAAATGCCCGGGCGCAGAGCCACGAAGGCTGGGATTTGGTGCGCAAGGCCCCGGCGGTCCAGGGCGGCGAGCCGAGGCCCCCAGGCGAGGGCCGCCGCGAAGAGCGCCGCCGCGGCGATGAGGGGGGCCAGAATCGCCGGATTAAGGGCTGCCATGACCGACAGGAAGATGGCATAGGGCGCTGTGCGCGCCAGGAAGGCTCCCCGGGACCCTATACCCAGGACGAAGCGACCTGGGCTTGCCTCCCGCAACGGGTACGCGTCATAGAGGGCCTTAGCGCAGGAAATTAGGGCTTGGGCCGCCAGCAGGGCTTCTAAGCTCGCGCTCAGCAAAAGAGGCGCAAAGCTTAAGGCCAGGGCGAGCCTGTAGCGTAGATCGTGGCGCGGCTTAGCGCCTACGGTAGAGAGGGCCAGAGCGAGGGGCAAGAGCCAGAAAAGACCGCTCAGCCTTAGGCTGTTAGTATCCGAGGCGCCTGCGCTGCTCAGGAAGGGTATAGAGCGCGAAGCAAGGGCCTCGCTCGCTTCCCGCAGAGCGCTTCCCTTAGGCCGCGCATAGAGCAGGGTCCAGTCCTCGTCATTGAAACGGAGGGAGAACGAGCGCTCCAATCCGTCTAGGAGCGGCGTTCGCCGCGGGTCCGCTGCGCCGATGCGGGCGAAGGCTTGGGCCGCGCTCAGGTACAGAAGCCGCGAAAAATCGCTCGCGACGACGAAGGTGTTATCGGAGCGGATAAGGGCGGAGCCGAGACCAGCCTCCTCGAGAGCCGCGTAGGCGGCATCGCGCTCGCTTACGGGCACGGCGAGCGCCGCCAAGCCGCCGCCGGGCGCTCCTTGCCTCGGGCTGAGCCACAGGGCCAGTGCCGCTATGCCAAGGGCGAGGAAGCCAAGGGCGGAAAGTATGATAATTAAGCGGTTAAGGCGGCGTCGATGCATGAATGGCTACAGGGTATGCACGGCGAGGGCTATGAAGAAGCCCATGAGGGAGCCTACGATTACCTGGGGCAGGGTGTGGCCGTGGATTTCCTTAACCGGCTTGAAGCGGAATTTGAGGCGCTGCGCGCTTCGTTCGCCCAGGATATTTAAGGCCCTAGCCTGAAGCCCGGCTGCTCGGCGCACGCCCATGGCGTCCCGTATGACGATGAGAGAAACGAAGAGCGAAAGCACGAATATATCCGAGCCGGTGCCGCGCGAGAAGCCGAACGAGGTGGTAAGGGCTATGACCAGGGCGCTATGGCTCGAGGGCATGCCGCCGGTTTTCCAGAACATCGTGGCCAGGGTTTCGTGGAACGAGCTGGGCTTGCCGCCGAAGAGTCCTATGACCGCCTTGGCGAACTGGGCGACGAGTAGGCTCATAAGGGCTGAAAGGAAGGCGGGACTCCTGAATAGCGTTGCAAATCCTGCCGGCGGAACTATTTCCATCGCCTGAATTTCCGGCAAAAGGCGCCTTCTTGTCAAGCGGTAGCTTGACCCCTTGACGGCGCCTCCGTAGGATACCGTATACGAGCCATGGAAAGAATCGTAGTAGCGGGCCTTGACGACCAAGGACGGCGCCTCGACCGCGTGCTGAGGAAACTGCTCCCCGATATGCCCCTGTCGGCCCTCTACCGCCTGTTGCGCTCCGGCGATATACGGGTAAACGGCAAGAAGGCAAAGCCCGACTACGCGATCGCCGCCGGCGACGAGCTGCGCCTTTGGCTCAATGCGCGCGAGCCTTCTCCGCCGTCCGGGGCTCCCGCGCTAAACCCCGCGGATAAGGCCGCGGCCGGATCAACGGACGGCAGCGCGGCGGCGCGGGAGAGCGCCGAGAGCGCCGAGAGCGCCGAGCGATTCGCCGCGCTTATAGTGGCAGAAACGCGCGACCTTGCCGTGGTGAACAAGCCCCGCGGCCTCTTAAGCCATGGCGAAGGCGGTCTCGATGCCCTCGCCCTCGCCTACTTCGCTGCCCGCGCCCAGGATTCACTTGCCTTCAGCCCCGCCCCGCTGCATCGACTGGACCGCAATACGTGCGGCGCCTTAGCCGTGTCGGCGAGCATACGGGGCGCGCGCGAGTTTAGCCGCGCCCTGCGGGAGGGGCTTATACATAAGACCTACCTTGCGCTTTTGGACGGCGAACTTGAGCGGGCTAGCGAGTGGCGCGATGCCCTGCGCCGCGACGGCGCCGCGTTGACGACGCGCAAAGGCGGCGGCGAAGACCGGGAGGCCCACGCGCTCTTCGAGCCCGTGGCCGTGGCCAAGGGCAAGACCCTGGCGCGCATACGCATCTATACCGGCCTTACCCACCAGATACGCGCTCAGGCCGCCCTGCGCGGCCATCCGCTCTCAGGCGATAGCAAATACGGCGGCTCCTTTTTAAGCGGCGGCTACCTGCTCCACAGCTACAGCCTCTCCATCCCGACGGACCTGGCGGCCGAAAGCCCGGGTACCGTGCTGGCGCCTCTGCCCGCGGACACGCTCCGCGCGCTACAGGCTCTCTTCGGCCTAAACGCCCTTAATCGGCTGAATGAATCAAATACTCCTTGATTCAGAGCGCCTAGGGCGGTACCCTAGAATCTAAGTAAGGAGGTTCCTATGGCAGAAAGGAACATTACCCCGTTTAAGGGTCCGGTAAGCGCCACGCTGATCGTGGTCGTACTGGCAGTGGTAGCGGTACTCGTACTACTGTCCACGAGTTTCTTCGTGGTCGATCAGACCGAAGAAGCAGTGGTCCTCACCTTCGGGCGTATAACGAAGACGGCGCAGCCGGGCTTGCACTTCAAGATGCCCTTCGGCATACAGAAGAACTATAACGTGCCCACGCAGACTAT
>JBFZES010000102.1:0-6665 GCA_041306725.1 Spirochaetaceae bacterium
GGCCCGCGCTGTTTGAGTATGGAATCCTTAATGCCTATCTTGCCGTAGTCGTGCAATTGCGCCGCCACCCGTATAACCTCGGTGAGCTCGGGCGGCAAATGAAGCTCTTCGCAGATGGCCAAGGCATATTCGGTGACGCGTTCGGAATGGCCTGCCGTAAGGTTGTCCCTGGCGTCTATGCTCGCCGCCAGGGTGCGCAGTATAGACCGGAACTGTATCTCGCGCTCCTCGGTAAGCAGGGCGCTATTGACCGTTATGCCTATCTCGGGCGCTATGCCCATGAGCAGGTTTATATCGCTTTCCACCAAGGGGCGCTTGCTCTCCAGATTGTCCACGGCCAGTACGCCGAGGCACTGGTCCTCATAGAGTATGGGGCAGCAAATAAAGGACTTGGAGCCCATCTTTATCATGAACTCAAGGCTGTGGTTCGATATGTCATGCTCTATGGCCGCCACGTCGTTGATCAGGAAAGGCTTGCGCTCCCGGTAGCACACGACGAACACGCCGCGGGACTGGGGCTTATACAGGCTGAAACGGGCTTGGCGCACCTCGTCGAACAAGGCGGGCGTATAGCCGAAGCCAGCGCGGAATTCCAGCATGCGCTTCTCTTCGTCGGCCAGGAGTATGATGCCGCGGTCATAGTCGAGCCGCATGCTCAATATATCCATCACCTGTTCGAGCATGGTGTCTATATGCTTGGTGGCGCTCAGCGCGTGGCCTATCTCGTTAACCATAAGCGCGTGGTTGTAGTTGCGCTCCGCGTCGTCCAGGAAACGCTCCGTGGTAGAGCGAAGGTGGTCTATGACCGAATCGAGCTCGCGCTTCTGGCAGCGCTCCTTCAATAGGGAAAGCACGAAGAGCAGGAAGAGCCCAATGATAACTATGCCGGTGGCAGCGCTGACATTGTCAGACAAAGCGGCCAATGCCCAGCTCGTAAGCGTAGCGAAAGCCGTTCCCAGACGCGCTATGCGCAGGGCGGCCGCCTTGGATTTTCGCCAAGATATGCGGTAACGGCAGGCGCTCCCGCCCTTCGCGAGGCATTCGGTATGATCTATGTTAGGTGCCCGGTTGTTAAAGCCGGACACGATGGCCTCAAAATAGCCGATGCGGTTCTCGCACTGGTAGGCTTTTTCCTGCACGCCCTCTTTTGGCGTGACGATAATCTCGATTTCAGTCGCGCTGATACGCTTGGCTTCGAATACGGCCGAACGCGTAAGGCTGCCCGCTATCTTGCCTATGGCCTCGAATACCTTGCCCGGCCCCGCCAGCCCAAACACGTAGCGCGACATGAGGCCCAAGCCCTCGGGCGAGGCGTTGTAGCGGCCCGCGTCCCGCGCTATGCTCGGGTTTCCCGTCAACTGCACGAGGCGCTCATGGAAGCGGTCGGTCTGGCTCTGGCTGAACCAATGGCCATCGTCCTCTACCTGGTAGGCCTGCATGCCCGCGTAGCTTAAGAGCTCGCCTATGTTCAGGTAGCTGTATTTGTTGCGGATAAGCCTAATGAAGGTCTTTATGATTTTGCTGTTGTACAAGGCAAGACCGTCGCTTGGCTCGGGAAGCTTATTCTTCTTCATCGCGGCAGGACCTCTTAAACGTGTTGCGGACGGAATCGAAATACGGATCCGAGTTGGTCGAGTCGAGCACCCACAGTACGTACTTTTTCTCGCAGGGCAGGCCGTAGCGCTCGACATAGTCCTCGGGATAGATCAGCACGGGGGGATTATCCGTGGCGTAGTGGGATCGCAGAGCGTGCAAGGCGGAGAAGAGCATGCCCGGCGTGAGCAGCTCCGGCTCAAGCGCTATGGCGTGCATGCAATTGGTAAGGTTGGATAGGTTTAGCCCAAGGTCTGACACCGTGAGGAGGAGCACGGCCAGGAGCCTGCCCTCGGCTTTAATGCAGTAGAGCTGCCGTTCCCTCTTAAAGCCCTCGCGCGCGTATTCTTCGGACAAGCCGCGGTCGCCTTCCGCCACGAATCGTATATCCAGCGCGTCGAGCATAAGGCCGCCTGACAACTCATCATAACGCCTTCCTAGTTCAGATAGATCCTCGTCGCGGGCGGGGAAAAGCTGGAACGCTTCGGGGCTTAAGGCGGGTTCGGGCGGAAGCTGCATATAGGCAAAGGCGTCTAAGGACGAAGCCTTCTTATCGCCGAGGTCACGGGCCACGTTGCCGAATACGCGGTTAGGGAAACGGTTCTCTCGCCGGTAGTAGCACATTAGGTACTTCATATGCGCGCTAGGATGCAGCCGCACGTCGTTTACGAAGCGGCCCATCTCGTCGAGCACGCTGACCCCGGCCAGGCCATAGCCGCTCCGCGCCGCGGCATGGTGCTGAATGAGCCAGGAATTCGAGTAAAATCGCAGCATGGACATATGCCCGAAAATTTTACCCTTGTCCTGAAAGAAAAAATGGCGCGATATGGAAGGGCTGTCCAAGTAGAGCTTGCGGTAGGTGCGCTTGAACTCTTCTTTGCGCGCCTCTAGTGACAGATACTTAGCGGGATACAAAAAGCCCGAGTCGAAGAAAAAGCGCCACAGCTCGTCCATGTCCACGCTGGCGCACACCCGGAGCTTATCGTTAATGGACTGGTGGATGATGGCCGAAAGCTGCACCTGGTCTTTGCTGTCCATGTCCAGGAACACGATGCCGCAGTGGACGAGGCAACGCTCATCTTCGTTCCTTACGACATTGCGGTAGAGCACCTGCGCCCTGCATTGCAGGATAAAGCTGTTGGCTATCTCTATGCGCAATTCCGGCAGGATAAGGCCGGGGCTTAGCAGGGAGTGCTCCAGGAATTCCTCGACGCAGAGCCCCATGCAGGAAAGGTTCATCACCTGCAGATAAGCCTGCGCGCCCGTAAGGGGGTGCTTAAAGCGAGCCATGGCCGGAGGCGACAATTGCTGCCGTTTGCTGCGAAGCTCCCGCGGCCTGTAGCGGCGCAGGTTGCTGAAATTCGGGGCGAGCACTATCATGCGCTCGCGGGCTCCCTTGTCCAGCCTCGTTACGACGCACTCGCCGGAATAGAGCAAGCCTTCTTGTCCCGACAAGAGCAGGGTCACGGGCTGTTCCGTATTTATCCAGCCTAAGGAGGGCGCGCTCTGCTCCTCCACGAGCGCGCGGAAGGACAGGGCGTTAAAATCCTCGAGCCTTCCGCTTAAGCTTATGCCCGCCTGCACTATACGCGCCTCTATGCCGAGGCAGAGCTGGCGATCCATGGCGCGAATGCTCTTTTCATAGCCCGATTGCGGTATGCGGAAGCTAACGCCTTGGGCATCCATGGTAAGCAATTCCGCCTGCACGCTTAGGTGGCTAGCGCCGTCGCTTAGGAGCAGGCTATCGCAGTCATAGTTCTTGAGCCGCCCTAAAGGCGGCTCGGGAGCCAGCCACCTGCAGCCGAGCGTCTCGTCCGAGCAGGGCAGCGGGGAAGCCTGGTAATATAAGAAGCTACCGGATTCGCGGTGCCGGAAGCGCACGAAGAGCGCCCCCTCGCAAAAATTGATATAGTTAAAGAGATTGAGCAGGTCACGCCGCTTAACCCTCTTGCCTTCAATGGAAATAGGCAGGGGAGAGGGAAGGCTCTCGTCCAGGTTTTTGTCGATAGGCTGGGCTACTTCCATAGCGGCGTCAGGCAAGGCGGCCTCGTTTCCTAGGCTTCTTAAGAGAAAATTGGACTTTTCGATGAGCAAGCCTATACCTTGTCATTGTTTTCCTACAAATGCCATCAAACCGCGCCGGGCCATAACCCGCCCCCACAATTCCCCCATCATTAAAATGTCGGGTCCTTTGCGCTTGCGTTTATAGTATCGGTGTCGGAGGATAGGGTAGTTAGGAACATTTAAGCCATACGGCTAATTATGGCTAAAAAAAAGGCGCAGGCTTATTGGAACAAGGCGGACGAAAACGCCGGCCCCTTAAGGAGCCGGCGCGGCAGGATCACTCTAGGGAGCCAGAGCTTAGGGCATGAGCAGATTAGGCACGAACATGGTTATGGCCGGCACGAAGGTGATGAGCATGAGCACGGCCACCATGACGAGCCACATGGGAAGCATGGCCTTGATTACCTGGTCGATGCGTATGCGCCCTATGGCGCAGCCCACGAAGAGGGCGGAACCCACCGGAGGGGTGGTAAGGCCTATGGCAAGGTTGAGTATGAGCATGATGCCGAAATGCACCGGAGACATGCCCAAGGCTCCCACGGCCACCGGGTACAGTATGGGCGTGGTAATCAGTATGAGGGGAGCCATGTCCATGATGGTGCCGAGCAGCAGGAGGAGCAGGTTGATAAGCAATAAGAGCACGACTTTATTATGGCTTATGGTGAGCAGGGCCTCGGTTGCTAAGGCCGGAATGCGCAAATAAGCCATGAGCCAGCCAAAGGCGCTCGCCGCCGCTATGAGGGCCATGACCATGGCCAGGGTCTTCAAGGCGTTGTAGAGTATGCCCTTAATTGCCTTGAGCGGTATCTCGCGGTACACGAAGAAGGTGATGAAGAAGGCATACACCACGGCTATGGCCGCCGATTCGGTGGCGGTGAACACGCCCGATATGACGCCGCCCATGATAATGACCGCGGTAAATAAGCCTAAGATCGCGTCCCTGCTTATGACGAGCGCTTCCTTCCATGAGTACCTGCGCTCTTTGGGGTAGCCCCTCTTTATGGCGAAGATGTAGCTCACGATCATGAGGCCAACGCCCAGCATGACGCCGGGTATGAAGCCGCCTAGAAAGAGCCGCCCCACCGACACGCCGCCCGCGGCCAGCGCGTAGATAATCATGTTGTGGCTCGGCGGTATGATCACGCCTTGGCAGGCGCTCGTAACGGTTATGCCCACGGAGAAGTCGTCGTCGTAGCCCTTTTCCTTCATCATGGGTATGAGTATGGTGCCTATGGACGATACGTCGGCTACCGCGGAGCCCGATATGCCGCCGAAGAACATGCTGGCAAGGCAATTTACCTGGGCTAGGCCTCCGCGCACCCTGCCCACGAGCAAATTGGAAAAGAGTATGAGACGGCGGGATATGCCTCCTTGGCCCATCATCTCTCCCGCTATTATGAAGAAGGGTATGGCCAGAAGGCTGAAGGAGCGCACGCCCTGCACCATCTGCTGAACGATGGCCATGAGCGGAATATCCAAATATATCGCGGTAATTACCGAGGCTACGGCAAGGGAGAAGGTAATGGGTATCTGTAAGAGGAGCATGCCCACGAAGGAGCCTAAGAGCAGCGCTATGGCAAAGCCTTGATCAGCCACGGTTTCCTCCCAGCACGTCCTTGAGCGAGCCGACGCCGGCTAAAAAGTCGTCTACGGCCTTGTCCTTCGTGTCCACCCCGAAGATATCCATGAGGGACTCGTATATCATGATAACGGCGCTTAAGGGCAGTATGGCGTAGAGCAGGCCGGCGGGCCATTGCGTGGCCGGCATTATGGATTGCATGGTAAAGCCCACGAGCTTCCAGCCATGAATCAGCATGGAAAGGGCCACGATTAGGATGGCCAAGCTCTTAAGAAGTGCAAAGGCCTTCTTGAACGCGGGTGGCTGCTTAGCCTCAGGTATGAGGGTGATGTTAATATGAAGGCTCTGCTTTACGCCCAGGCTCATGGCAATAAAGATGAACCATACCGCCAGGAGCAGGGCCACTTCTTCGGACCACATAAGCCCGCTGTTGAATACGTAACGTAGCACGACGTTGGCAAAAATGATCAGCACCATGGCTATCATCATAAATTTGGCTATATACACCAAGGCTATGTGCACGAGATTAAAAAAAGTGATAATGCCGTTTTTCATGGCAGCGCCTTCCACAAAGAATAGGCCCAAACGCCGCGTTGGCGCGGCGCTTGAGCCTTGGATTAAAAGAGTGTGCTTACTGCACTTCGCTTATGCGCTTTACCAAGTACTGCACGGCCGCGGGCTGCTTATCGTACAGGCCCTTCATGGCAGCTTGCCAGGGACCCTTGTCCGCTATGACGGTAACCATGGCGCCGCCGGCCTTCACCTTTGCTTCTGAGGCCTTTTCACGGGCGGCCCAGAGCTCGCGCTGGTAGGGTATGGCATCAAGGGCGGCCTGCTTGATCATATCCTGGTCGGCCTGGGAAAGCTTAGACAGGGATATCTTGGAGCCTATGATGATCTCGGGCACGCGGGTATGCTCGTCTACGGTGTAATACTTGGCTACTTCGAAGTGGCTGGTAGACTCATAGCTAGGCCAGTTGTTCTCGGCGCCGTCTATAACGCCGGTCTGAAGGCCGGAGTACACTTCGCCATAGGCCATGGGGGTAGCTACGGCGCCGAGGCCGGATACCATGCCCACCATGAGTTCGCTCTCCTGTACGCGTATCTTAAGCCCGGCTAAGTCGGAGGGCTTGGATACGGGGCGCTTGGAGTTATAGAAATTGCGGGCGCCGGGCTCGAACCAGCCTATGCCCACGAAGCCCGAGGGCTCGAGCGAAGCGAAGAGCTCTTTGCCTATGGGGCCTAAAAGCACCTTCCACATGTGGTCTTCGGAGCGGTAGAGGTAGGGAAGCTGAAGGGCGTTGAATACCGGCACGAAGGACGCGAGGGGGGAAATGCTCACGCGGGTAAAATCGATAGCGCCGAACTGGACCTGCTCGATAACGGCCTTTTCCTGCCCAAGCTGCGAGCTGGGGTATACTTCGATGAT
>JBFZES010000103.1:0-2610 GCA_041306725.1 Spirochaetaceae bacterium
CGAGGACATGCTCAACGAGTTGCGCATTACCTTAAAAACGGAATCGGCCCATGCTATAGACTGGATTACTCTAGTCGGCTCGGGTGAGCCAGCCTTAAACAACGATCTTGGCGCTTTGATACGGGGCGTCAAGTCCATATGCGATATTCCCGTCGCCGTCATTACTAACGGCTCATTCTTGTATAGTCCGGCATTTAGGCAGGAAGTTCAGGCGGCTGACGCGGTAATGCCATCGCTGGACGCTGGAACCGATGCATTATATCGCCGTATCAACCGCCCCCATCCAGATTTTACCTTCGAACGCCACCTACGGGGACTCGTAGCGTTTAGGGACGAGTACAGCGGCTCACTCTGGATTGAAGTCATGCTTTTAGCAGGCTTAAACGACAGCGAAGCGGCATTAAAAGATATAGCGACCGCTATGGCGCAGATACGCCCGGATGAGATTCATTTGGTACTGCCCACGCGCCCTCCTTGCGAATCTTGGGTGCGTCCCGCCGACGAGGAGGGCATACTGCGCGCACGGGCGATATTAGGCAGCTGCGCACGGCTCGTTCACCCGGCGGAAGTCGAGTTTGAACGCGGGGCTATAGAAAACCCGCTTGAAGCCGCGGCGGCCATCGTCACCCGCCATCCGATGAGCGACCAGGAATTACGCCATGCGCTATCATTGTGGGGGGTAGCGGATATTCCCGCGGCCATCGATAGCTTTGAAAAATCAGGAAAAGGCAAAAGGATAGAACGCTATGGAACGGCCTTCTGGCGCGCTCCTTGAGCCATAAGCCAAATAGCCAGAGGAGCACGATGATGTTAGCGAAGAAAGCAGCCGGATTCCGCTCAGCCCTTAATCCCCGCACGCCATTACTCGTCAGTTGCCGCGGGAAAAACGGAAAAAACAACGCGCTTGCCGTGGTGTATGCATGCAATTGCAGCTATGACCCGCCAATGATTATGGTAGGCATAGTGCCGTCACGGCATTCGCATGGGATAATCAAGGAGACTGGGGTATTTATCGCCAACCTCGTGAGCGAATCCATGCGCGAAACCTTTATGTATCTAGGCTCGCATTCCGGGCGCGATGAAGATAAGCTAGCCATATTAGGCATAGCGATCGCCGACGGAATAAAGGTCGACGCGCCTATCCTCCTAGATTCGCCGGTATCTATAGAGTGTACCGTCACCGGTTCCATAATCACCGGCTCCCACGAGATGTTCATAGGCAGGGTTGAGTATGTCCACGCGGACGAAGGGCTCGTCGACGCGGACGGGAAGATTGATTACTCCGCGATAGACTTTCTTAAGGTTTAGCCGCAGGGAGTAAAAGGCTAGCTAAGCCAAGCCAGCCAGGACCAGTCATGCTATACTTATGGCGATGAGGCGGCGCCTCTTATCGCCGGTAAGGAGCGATGCGTGAAAATGAAACCCTGGATACCCCGCGAGGCGGTGCACATACTCCTTGGCCGGCAAAGCCGGGTATTCCTCGGCGTGACCGCTTTATTAGGGCCGGCCTATGCCCGTTTCATCCTGCGGCTTTCACGCGTTGGGCTGGAAGGCCAAGAAATCCTGACCAATGAATACCGCCGCTCCGTTTCCGACGAGGGGCGCTTTATCGTCGCGTACCGCCACCCGGGAGACGCCGATCCGCACCTCGTATTCCATGTTCTGACGAACTTGATGCGGGGCCGCGCGCCGGCGACGGAAGCGGACGGAAGGCCTGGCGCGTGGTATCCCTCGGGAACCGAGGTTCAGCTCTGGGCGAGCCCTTTGGTGCAGTGGGCCCTTCGCAATGCCGGCATCGTACCCGTGCGGCACGGCAGCGTCGATAGGGCGGCCTTGGATTACCTGGTTCGGGCCGTAGCCGAGCGCAAGAGGCCTATGGCCATCGCCCCCGAAGGCATGGCCAGCTTAAACGGCGGCCTAGTGCCGGAGCTGGATCCGGGCACCGCCCGCATCGCGCTCTTGGCATCGGAGCGGCTTAACTCTAACGGTACGCCTATGCCGGTTCGCATACTGCCGGTCGCCATAGAGTATTCCTACGGCCGCACGACGAGCGCCGCCAGGCTCTGCCGCTTTATAGGCCGCCTGGAACGCAGAATAGGCATCAAGCGGGGGGAGGAGAAGGCCGAGAGCTCGCCGGCCGCTATCAAGGCGCGGCTTCTGGTACTGTGGGAACGGCTCGCCGATATAGCGGAGCGGGCGTATGCGCGGGCCTGGGGCCTTAAGCCCGCTCCAAAGGGTTCTGGCTTAAAGGAGCGGATAAACTCTTTGCTGGACGCTTCAATCGCGAGGCTTGAGGCCTTTTACGGGGTAATTCCCGCGGCGAGCCTGAAGGCGCGCATCCTCAACATCAGGGCCGAATCCCTCCATCGCGTATTTTATACGCGGGATGAGCTTGCGGGCTTTTCGAAGCTCGAGCTCGGCGCTGCGCGCCGAGGCGCGGCGGAAGCGTTCTTCCTTGACCAAATCTATATGATCGCCGCCTTGGCTCAGTTCCTTGACCCGGCCTACCTAGACGGAGATCCTCATTTTAACCGATTGGTCGAGACGGCGCAAAACCTCCATGACCTGGCGAATCGCTTAGAAGGCATGGGTATAAAGCATCGCTCCAAG
>JBFZES010000104.1:0-3911 GCA_041306725.1 Spirochaetaceae bacterium
AGCGGGCGGCAGATGCGCCCGGAGCCGTAGGGCCGGCGGCCGACGCCGTGCCGATCGCCGAGCCGGCCGCTGTGCCGGCCGCCCGGCGGACCATCGCGCGGCCGGTATACGGCAAGCCTCTGCGCAAAGGCTCCGACGTGCAGCCCCCCGACACCGTGCTCATCGACCTTTCGCAAAGCCTCGACGATCTCCTGGCGGGCATGAAGAGCAAGTGGCGCTACAATATCAAGCTTGCCGAAAAAAAAGGCGTAACCGTAGCCGACGAAGGCTTGGCGGCCTTAGATGAGTTCTACGCGCTCTATACGGCTACCTCCAAGAGGGACGGCATAGCTCTGCATCCCCAAGGATATTACCGTAGGCTCTTCGAGCTTGCCGCCGCCGATATGGGCGCCCTGTGGGCAGTTAAAGGCTCGCCCCGACCCGATATGCGGCTTTGGGTGGCGCGGCACGAGGGGCAGGCCCTGGCCGCCATCGTTACGCTGTTTTATGGCGAGGAAGCGGTGTACCTCTATGGCGCTTCGGGCGACGAGAAGCGCAATCTCATGCCCGCCTATGCCCTGCAGTGGGCGGCCATGCGGGCGGCCAAGGAGGCGGGCTGCCTTTGCTACGATCTCTACGGCATACCGCCGGCGGACGATCCCGCCCATCCCATGGCCGGCCTCTACCGCTTTAAGACGGGTTTCGGGGGCGAGCTGCTCCATTACGCGGGCTCATGGGATTATGTATACCGGCCCTTTCTGTACGCTATACTGAGGAGCATGGAACGCGCTAGACTGTGGTGGCACAAGGTCCTGAAGAAAAAACTGTCCCTGCGTTAAAAAAGGAGCCTGCCGTGAGTCTTTTTGTGCTCGTGCCGTTAGCGCTCGCCCTTGCGGCCTTGGCCTTGTCCTGGACGCCGCAAGGCTTCGCCTCTCTGCCTACGGGCTTCCTCCTCCGCTTGTCTGCGCTTAAGGCCAAGGCCGGGCCCGCGCCCTCAGGCGTTCCTGAACGCCGACTGGCCGTGAAACAGGATATAGCCCTGGTGGATGGCTCCTACAATCCCGCGGATGGCGTTCTTCGCGAAGATCTTGACCTGACGCTGGCCGGCTCGAGCGTTCCAGCCCGCCTGTACAGGCCGGGCAAGGCTGAGCCCGGCGCTATACTCCTGTTTTTTCACGGCGGAGGCTTCGTGCTGGGCGGCCTCGATGAGCAGGAGCGCCTGGTGCGCGAACTCTGCTTAAAGGGGCGCGTTCTGGCCATCTCGGTAGGCTACCGCCTGGCTCCTGAGCATAGCTTCCCCGCCGCGCACGACGATGCCCTGCTCGCCTACCGCTGGGTGCTCGCCGCGCGGGAGTCGTCCAGGCTGCCGCGGCTGCCGGTTTTCGTGGCCGGGGATTCGGCCGGAGGAAACCTCGCCGCCTCGCTCTGCCAGATGGCGCGAAAGGCTGGATTGCCGCAGCCCGCGGGGCAGATGCTCCTGTACCCGGTATGCGATATATCGCGCATGGATACCCCGTCGTACCGCGCGTTCGGAACGGGCTTCATCCTTACCAAGGCGGAAATGGAATGGTTCCGCGACCGCTATCTTAATTCTGAGGCGGAGCGCCTCGATACCCGCGTATCCCCCCTCCTTGAGCCTACGCTATCGGGCCTGGCGCCGGCGCTGGTCTTGAGCGCGGGCATGGACCCGCTGCGCGACGAGGGAGAAGCGTACGCCGACAGGCTCGCGGCCGCCGGCGTAGCGGTACAGGCAAAGCGTTTCGCGGGCAATGCGCACGGCTTCGCCCAAATGCGCCGCTTCGTGCCAGCCGCAGGCTCGGCTATACGCGAGATGGCGCGCTTCATGAATGAACGCGCCGCGCAATCCTAGCGTTCGGCTTTTATTAAACGGCGGTTGAAGATACCGTACGGCGGAGGATAGAGGTGTATATAATTCTTACGATTACTATAGCGTTTGCCGTGGCCGTGGCCATGGAGGCCGTGGCCTGGCTTGAGCACCGCTACATCATGCACGGCTTTTTGTGGGTATGGCATGAGGACCATCACAAGCCCCTGCGCAAGGGCCTGCAGCTCAACGATCTCTTCGTGCTGTTATTCGCCCTTCCTTCCTTCTTGTGCATCTTCCTGGGGCTGCTCTTCGGCATATGGTATTTGCCGGCCATAGGCTACGGATTGGCCCTCTACGGAATAGCCTACACGCTCTTCCATGACGTCATGTTCCACAAGCGCGTGAAGTGGCTCAAGCTAAAGCCCAAGGGACGCTATTTTGAAGGCATCATAGCCGCCCACCGCCTGCACCACCGGGTAAACGAGAAGGACGGCGCCTTGTCCTTCGGCTTCCTCTACGCGCCCAAGCGCTATCGTTCTCCGGATACCTGGCCGCCTAAGGCCTAACGGGTTAATCGTTCAATGAAATTGAACGTTCGCACTTTTCTTCTATCGTAAGCTATGGTATGCTCTAGCCCATACCGCTTTCGATTAAAGGAAACAACATGGATAAGAATCCCCTGCTCGATTTTTCCGATCTTCCCCGCTTTGCCGACATCAAGCCTCAACACTTGAGCCCCGCCATAGACGCCCTGCTCGCCCAGGCGCGCGAAGCTATAGCGGGCGTTACGGCCAGCGCGGCCGCGCCTTCCTGGGAAGCCATCGTGGAACCCATCGTAGACGCCACGGAGCGCATAGAGCGCGCCTGGGGCGCCATAGGTCACCTCTACGCCGTGGTGAACAGCCCCGAGCTGCGGGCCGCCTACAACGAGAACATTCCCAAGGTATCCGCCTTTTTCTCCGAGCTCGGACAGAACCTCGCCCTGTACGCGCAGTACAAGGCGCTGGCCGCCTTCCCTTCGTTTGCCTCCTGGCCGCTCGCCCGCCGCACCACGGTAACGAACGCCCTCCGCGATTTTAGGCTCATGGGAGCCGAGCTCGACGACGCGGGCAAGAAGCGCTTCGCCGACATAGAGAACCGCCTCGCGGCCCTTGCCGCGAAATTTTCCGAAAACGTGCTCGACGCCACCGATTCCTTTTCGCTCTATGTAGAGGATAAGGCCGAGCTCGCGGGCATGCCCGAGGACGTGCTGGGCATGTACGCGGAAGGCGCCAAGGCCGAGGGCAAGACCGGCTACAAGATTACCCTGCAGTTCCCATCCTACGGCCCCCTCATGCAGTACTGCTCGAACCGCGCGCTCAGGGAGAAGCTCTACGACGCCAACGTTAAGCGCGCCTCGGAATTCGGCCCCGCCGATAAGGACAACGCCCCGCTCATACGCGAGCGCCTTGCGCTCATCAAGGAGAAGGCCGCGCTCTTAGGCTTTAAGAACTATGCCGAGCTATCCGTGGTGCCCAAGATGGCCAATACGCCCGACGAAGTTATCGCGTTCATACGCGACCTCGCCTCCAAGGCCAAGCCCTTCGCCAAGAAGGAGCGAGCCGAGCTTGAAGCCTTCGCCGCCAAGGAACTAGGGCTGCCTAAGCTTGAGGCCTGGGACCTAAGCTACGCCGCGGAGAAGATGCGCGCCGCGCTCTATTCCTTCTCTGACCAGGAAGTGAAGCAGTACTTCACCGAGCCCAAGGCCGTGGAAGGCCTCTTCAACGTGGTAAAGACCCTGTACGGGGTGGACATAGTCAAAGCCTCCGCGCCGCTGTGGCACAAGGACGCTTCTTATTACGAATTGAAGAAGGATGGCAAAGCCTTCGCCGGCTTCTATTTCGACCTCTACGCGCGCGAAGGAAAGCGCTCAGGCGCTTGGATGGACGTGTGCCGCGGCCGCAGGAACAGGGGCGGCGCCCTGCAGACCCCGGTTGCCTATCTCACCACCAATTTCAGCGGGCCGGTGGGCGGCAAGCCCGCGCTCTTTACCCATGACCAGGTAACCACGCTCTTCCACGAATTCGGCCACGGCCTTCAGCACATGCTTACCCGCGTGGATGAG
>JBFZES010000105.1:0-4339 GCA_041306725.1 Spirochaetaceae bacterium
GCTGGACCTGTCTGAGCTGCTCGGGGCGGACGGCCGGGGCATAGCCGCGAGGCTCGACGAGCTGGACGTGGCGTCCATGGGGGCGGCCCTGCGACATCACGAGCGCTTCGCGCCCGCGGGCGTTAACGCGTCTTTCTGCGAGCTGGAAGGCGGCGTGCTTAAGGTGCGCACTTTTGAGCGCGGCGTGGAGGCCGAGACCTTAGCCTGCGGCACGGGCTCTACGGCGTCGGCGCTGAGCTACGCCCTGCGGGGCCTCGTTCAGCCGCCCGTGCGGGTGCGGGTACGCAGCGGCGAAGAGCTGCTCATCGATTTTGACGACGCGGCCGAGCCCACGCGCCTATCGTTAAGCGGCCCGGCCAAGGCCGTGTTCGAAGGCGAGGCCGATCCGGCCTACTTCAGCCTCTAAGCCCTGAGCCTAGCCGATTACCTCTCGTATAACCCGCAGCCAGTTCAAACCCATGATCTTCCGTACGTCGGCCTCTGCGTAGCCCCGCCTAAGAAGGCCTTCGGTAACTAGCGGTAAGCCGGTGCAATCCTTCATGACCATGCCGTAGGGGGCGGTAAAGCCGTCAAAGTCGGTGCCTAGGCCCACGTGGTTTACCCCGGCGGATTCAACGAGGCGGTCAAGGTGGTCGAGCGCGCGCTCAAGCGTAACGCGCGCTGGATCGGCATCGACGAACACGCCGGCGAAGGTGAGGCCCACGAGGCCGCCGGTGGCCGCTATGCGCTTGAGCTGGCCGTCGCTTAGGTTGCGCCTATGGGCGAGCAGGGCCTTGGCGTTGGAGTGGGAGGCCACGAGGGGCCGCTTGGCAAGCGAGAGCACGTCGTCCAGGGCCTCGTCCGACAGATGGGACACGTCGACTATCATGCCAAGCCTCTCCATCTCGGCGACGACCTCCCGACCGAACTCGGTAAGCCCGCCCTCGCCCGGGTCGCCCACGCCGCGGGCTATGGCGTTGCGCCTGTTCCAGGTAAGGGTCATGAGCCGCACGCCGCGCGCGTAGAAGGCCCGCAATTCGTCCAGGCTTTCGCCTATGGCCTCGCCGCCCTCTATGGCCAGGAAGGCCGCGACGCGCTTATCGGCCTTGGCCTTGATCGCGTCGTCGGCGCTCAGCGCGAGGCTCGCCCCTGGGCTGCGCTTAAGGAGGGCTTCCATGGTTTCTAAGAGCATCCAGGTGTGGGCCGTGGCGCGCTCAAGGTAGGGCTCCTCGGTGTAGAGGGCGAAAAACTGCCCGCTCACCCCCGCCTCAAGGAGGCGCGGGAAGTCCACCTGCCCCTGGTCGCCGCGCAGGCTCAAGTCGCGTATGCCTATGGCGGGATTGCTAGCCGAACAGCCCGCGGCGTCGAGGGCGCTGTCGCAATGGCCGTCTATGACCAGGAGTTCCCTATGGAGCGTGGCCGCGTCCACGCTAGAGCTCCCTGGCTATAAGATCGTCGAAGCTTTCGCGCCGCACGGACAGCCTATCGCTCCCCGCGTCTACGAGCACCATGGCCGGCCGCGGCAGGCGGTTGTAATTGCTGGCCATGGAGTGGTTGTAAGCCCCCGTGGCGAAAACCGCGAGTATGTCGCCGCGTTTGGGAGCCTGCAGGGCTATGTCCTTAATGAGTATATCGCCGGATTCGCAGCACTTGCCCGCTACGGTAACCACGGTATCGCGGGGCTCGTCGTGGCGGTCGGCTATGGTGGCCTCGTAGCGGGCGTCGTAGAGCGCGGGCCGCGGGTTATCGGGCATGCCGCCGTCCACGCCCACGTAGGTCTTTAGCCCGGGTATGGTCTTGACCGAGCCTACGGTATAGAGCGTTATGCCCGCCTCGGCCACTATCCAGCGGCCGGGCTCTATGGTAACGCGGGGCGTAGCCAGGCCCAGGGCGGCGCAGCGTCCGCTTATGTCCTGCATGAGAGCGTCGGTAAAATAGCGCAGGGGCTTGGCCTCGTCATCGTCGTTATAGCGTACGCCGAAGCCGCCGCCTAGGTTCAATTCCTTGGTGACGAAGCCGTAACGCTCCTTGGCGTCCTTCATAAGGCCTAAGGCGGCTTCCGTGGCCTTGCGGTGCGATTCGTTGGAATGCAATTGCGAGCCTACGTGGAAATGAAAGCCCAGGAGCTCGATGCCCTCGCAGGCGAGGGCGCGCCCCAGGTAGGCGTCGCGCACGGAGAGGTCGAGGGGCATGCCGAATTTCGAGTCCACGTGCCCGGTGGATATGTACTCGTGGGTATGGCTGTCCACGCCGGGGTTAATCCTGAATAGTATGGCCGCGCGGCGGCCGCGCGAGCGCGCCAGGGAGTCGAGCTGCTCCAGCTCGTCCAGGTTATCGACGACTATCCTGCCCACGCCATAGTCCAGGGCCATGGCCAGCTCGTCGGCCGTCTTGCTGTTGCCATGGAAGTATACCTTCTCCATGGGAAACTTGGCCTTGGACGCCGCGTAGAGCTCGCCGCCCGATACCACGTCGAGCCCGAGGCCTTCCTGGGCGACTATGCGGCAGAGCTCCAGGGTTTGCAGCGCCTTGCTGGCGAAGACCGCCCCCGCGCCGGGATAGCGGTCTATGAATTGGGCCTTTATGGCTCGCAGCCGCTCGCGCACCATGCGCTCTGACATGACATAGAGCGGCGTGCCGTATTTCCGGGCTAAGGCTAGGGTATCGCAGGAATCGAAGATTAGTCGGGCCATGCTACGCTCCACTCTATAGATTATTGAGCCCTGAGGCTGCGCATAAGGCTATGTATCCATTTTTAAGTACAAAGGCCAAAGCCACAGCATCAAAATTACCATGAGCTACGCTTTTACGCAATGTAGTAATGATCGGCAGTAACAATTTTACGCGATAAATCATACATAATGCATTTTGTTTCTTTATATAGTAATTTTATGGCTACATTCATAGTACATGGCTTTACATAAATCCAAAGACTACTATACTAGCGGCATGAAACCTATCATAGGCATAAGCGCGTCGGCCGTACGCAGCGAAGGCGACGTTTATTCCAGGCTCAACGAGAACTACACCCGTTCCGTGCGCGCGGCCGGCGGATTGCCCCTCATCCTGCCCTTCGACCTGACGCAGGCGGACGCGGAAGCGGCCGTGGCCGTGATCGACGGCCTCTTGTTTTCCGGCGGCGGGGACGTGGACCCCCGCTATTTCGGCGAAGACCCCCACCCCGCTTTGCGGCGCGTATCGGCCGCCTATGACGCCAGCGAGCTGGCCCTCTTCAAGGCCGCGGAAAAGGCGCGCCTGCCTGTCCTTGGCATATGCCGCGGCTGCCAGCTTATCAACGTGGCCATGGGCGGCAGCCTCTATCAGGATATTCCGGCGCAGCTGCCCGCCGCCATTGCGCATTATCCCGCCGGCGCGCCCATGGACGAAAGCTTCCACCGCGTTGATATCGTGGATTCAGGATCCATCATGGCGCGCTGTGTCGGGCTAGAAGAGCTCTATACGAACTCCTTCCATCACCAGGCGGTGCGCAAGCTGGCCACGGGCCTTAGGGTAACGGCCAAGACCAGCGACGGCGTCATCGAGGCCTTTGAAGGCAGCGATGGCGCCTGGTTCCTGCACGCCCTGCAGTTCCATCCCGAGGCGCTTACCAAGCCCGGCGCGCCGCGCGGCGCGGACTTCCTTAAGCTCTTCGGCAGCTTCGTCGACGCGGCGGCCCTGCGCAAGCCCCGCACGCGTTAACGCTGCCATAGCCGTCCCGTCCGCATCGCGCGCTATCCGCAGGCTGCTTCCAGTATCGTAAGCGTGCCCGCGTCCGCGTCCAGCAGGGCTTCTACGCCGAGGGGCAGGCAGAGCGTGGGCAGGCAGTGGCCCGCGGGAAAGCCCATGAGCAGGGGCTTGCCCGAAGGGGCTATGACGTCCTCGAACACCCTTCGCAGGCTAAGCGAGCGCTCGGGATCCTCCGGCTCGCAATTCGTCCATCCGCCGAGGAGCACGCCGGCGCAGCGCTCAAAGGCGCCCGACAGCCTCAGCCCGGTGAGCATGCGGTCTATGCGGTAAGGCTCCTCGCCCACGTCCTCAAGGAAGAGTATCTTGCCTTCGGGCTCAAGCGCGTAAGGCGTGCCCGCTAAAGCGGCGACGAGGGAGAGGTTGCCGCCCATGAGCATGCCGCGCGCCTGCCCGCCCACCAGGGCCGCGGGGCGCTCGGCCTGGCTTCCCGTCGCCGCCTCATTTTCCGCGGCGGCCGGCGGATAGGCCAGGGCGCCTAAGGGGCCGGAAGCCAGCACGCAAGCGAGCCAGGCCTCCACGGAAAAACCATCCGCGCTTCCGAGCTTGCTCAGGGCCATGCGGCCGTGATCGGTGGCAAAGCCCGCGTCGCGGGCGAAGGCCAGGTGCAGCGCGG
>JBFZES010000106.1:0-5314 GCA_041306725.1 Spirochaetaceae bacterium
TCGAGCAGCGGCGGCTTGGCTTGCGCCGAGCGGTAATAATTCCAGAGCCGGCGCTTGGCTATGCCATGCAGCCAGGTGGAGAGGCTCGAGTTTCCCTTGAATGAGGGCCAGGCCAGCCACGCGGCCACGAGGCTTTCCTGCACCAGGTCATCCAGGTCAAAGCCGGCCGCCCGCCGCGACAGCCAGCGCCGAAGCGCGGGCTCGCAGGCGAAGAGCAGCCCTAGGGCCTTATCCGAAGAAGGGTCAATCATCGTCCAAAAACGGCTCTATGCGCTCGGCGGTCTGCCCCACGCTTTCCCCGCCGAGTATGCAGTCGAAGGCCTCGATGGCCATATCCATGCGCCGGCCCATGGCTGAAAGCAGCAGCTCTCGCCTCCGTTCCAGGCGCCCCCTGGCGGCAAGAGGGTCTGCGCCGTCCAAAGCCATGCGTATGCCGTCCCGCATAAGCTTGTCCGCCTCGTCGTCCTTGAGCCGCTCTAGCAGGGCATAGTCGTCGTCGAGGCGCGCCTGGGCTATGATAAGCAGGTTGGAGCGCAATGACGCGAAGCGTACCGCCCCGGGGCGATAGGCTCCCGACTGTGGCGCTTCGATGGCGGCATGGCGCTCGTGCATGGCCAGGATGCGCAGGAATTCGGCGACGCCCGCCTGCATGGCCTGCTGCCCCAGGGTCTGTTCCTTTTCAGCCAGGTCGGCGCTCAGCTGTTCGTACGCCCTCTTTGATATGTTGCGATAGAGCACCCGCCTCGAGTCCCCGTCCATGCCGGCGAGAGCCAGGATGAAATCGCGCTCGTCGATATCGCGTATCGTGCGCTGGAGCAGCATATTGTTCCTGTCGTTGTCCTCAAGATACGCCCCGAGTATCGCCATGGCATCCTCCTTGTTATACGGGTAGCAGTATACTCCTTAGTAACGCCGGGCGGCGGCACGGTTGAGGAAAATGTACGATACTGCTATCGTAGGGCTTTGGAGGATTCATGCGATATAACGATATACGGCGCCATGCCGGACTCTTTAGCGAATATACGGAATTGCGCGTGCAGGAAAACCGCTCATCGCGCATAAGCGTCTTAAACGGAGACGTGGTGGGCAACGCCGCGAGCTCACAGGCGGGCGTGTCCGCGCGCGCCTGCAAGAAAGGCGTATGGGGCTTCGCCTCCAGCCCCGAGGGCAGCGACGAAGCGCTGCGCGCCTGCGTAGAACGGGCTAGCGCCAACGCGCGCTTCCTAGCCTCGGTGGAGGGCCGTGACGCCAAGGCCCTGCCCTCGCGGCCGGGCAATAGCGAACATGACCTGTCCACGGCCAAGGCCCGGGTAAGCCGCAAGGAGCTCATAGACTTCGCGCGCGAGCTGGACGCCTACTGCCAAAAGCGCTTCCCGGGCCTCCTCTCGCGCTCGGTAAGCCTGTCCGCCCTGGACATGGAAAAGACCCTGCTCAGCTCGGACGGCTCCGCCTCCTATTCCCTTATACCGCGCTCCCTGGCCGCGGTATCGCTTACCGTGGAGGCAAAGGGAGAGCCGATAGACCTGTACGACATTTTCGGCGGCAGGGGGCATTTCGAGGATAACTTCGACAGGCCCGAAGCGCTCTTCGCGTCCATAGACCTGCTCATAGAACGGCTTAAGCAGAAGGCAGCGGGCGTATACGCCAAGCCGGGCACCAAGGACGTGATCCTGGATTCGGACCTGGCCGGCATACTGGCTCACGAGGCTATAGGCCACACCGTGGAGGCCGACCTCGTGCTGGGCGGCTCGGTGGCGGCCGACTACATGGGCAGGCAGGTGGCCAGCCCCCTTGTCACCCTGGTGGACTATGCCAACACGGCCGGTGGCCATACCTGCCCGGTGCCGCTGTGGACGGACGACGAGGGCGTGGAAGCCCGCGACGCGGTGCTCATCGACCAGGGCGTCCTTAGGTCCTATATGCATAACAAGGAAAGCGCCGCGCATTTCGGCGCCGAGCCTACGGGCAACGCCCGCGCGTACGGCTTCTACGACGAGCCCCTCATACGCATGCGCAACACCGCCATAGTGCCCGGCGACAGCGCGCTTGAGGACATGATAGCGAGCGTGGACGACGGCTACTATTTCCTGCGCTCGTCCAACGGTCAGGCGGACTCCACGAGCGAATTCATGTTCGGCGTGGTCATGGGCTACGAAATCAAGGGCGGCAAGCTAGGCTCCGCCTTACGCGACTGCACCATATCCGGCGTGGCCTTCGACATGCTCAAGACCGTGAGCATGGTAAGCGGCGACATGAGCTGGACGGCCGCGGGCATGTGCGGCAAGAAGCAGAGCATACCCGTAGGCATGGGCGGCCCCGCCATCAAGTGCCGGGTAAACGTGGGAGGACGAGCATAATGGACGCAGTTATAGACGGCATGGGCGTGGCGCGCGAGGCGCTGGCGGCCTTGAAGGCGGCGGGCGCGGACAAGGCCAGCGCTTCCTTCTCCCGCGGGGAGCAGAACGAGCTCAACGTGGACGCGGGCAGGATGAGCCTCTACCGCAGCACGGTGAACGTGTCGCTGAGCCTCGGCGCCCTGGTGGGCACCCGCAAGGGCTCCGTATCCCTGAACAAATACGACGGCGAAGCCATACGCCTGGCGGCGGAAGAAGCGGTGTCCATGGCCCGCTCCAGCGAGAGCGACCCCGCCAACGACATATCCCCCGCCAGGCCGCTCGAAAGCTTCGAGCACGGCCCGACGGAGCCGGACAACGAGGCCATGTATAGGCGGCTTAAGGAATTCATCGATTACGCCGCGGAACGCTACCCGGACACCAAGCTTGAGCAGTGCATACTGGATTTCGGGCGCGGCGAATCCTGCTACGCCAATTCCAACGGCGCGGAATTCCGCGACCGCTCGGGCTCCTACAGCTTCTCTGCCATGTTCACCACCAAGCGCGGCGAGCGCGCGTCCAGCTTCAACTATTCGGGCGCCAGCCACCGCGGCCTGGACAAGCCCCTCAAGGATTGGGGCAGCATAGACCTCCTTATGAAGCAGTCCACCGAACAGCTCGACGTGGACAGCGTGGAAGGCAGCTTCTCAGGCGACCTTATCATTACCCCCGACTGTTTCGGCGATTTCATTTCCTACATGGATAGCGTGTACATAGGCGACTACGCCATCATTACCGGCGCATCGCCCTGGAAGGACAGGCTCGGGCAGGAAGTCATATCCCCGCTCCTAAGCCTGCGCTCCGAGCCCAACGGCCCCGCGATTGAGATAGGCTACTCGTATACCGGAGACGGCTTCCGCGCCGAGAACTGCCCTATCATCGAGAAGGGCGTGCTCAAGAATTATTCGATAGGCTTCTACGCCTCCAACAAGACCGGCAAGGCCCGCTGCCCCTCGGGCGGCGGCGCGCCGGTAGTGGACGCAGGCGACACGCCCTTTGAGGATATGGTGCGCTCCGTGAAGAAGGGCCTTTTGCTCGCGCGCTTCTCCGGCGGCTCGCCCTCGGACAACGGCGACTTCTCCGGCGTGGCAAAAAACTCCTACCTGATCGAGAATGGCAGGATAGTGCGCCCCGTGGGCGAGACCATGGTGGCGGGCAACGTGGCGGAGATACTTAAGAACGTGCGGGCCGTATCGCGCGAACGCGTGGACTACGGCTCGGCCCTCTTCCCCTGGGTTCTGACGGGCGGCGTGAATATTTCCGGAAAGTAGAATCAAGTAATAATGGCGCCCGGGACTGCGAACCCGGGCGGCAAGGGAGTAAAGCATGGCTTTCTTCGAACCCTTCGCCCTCGAGCGCTTCTTCGCCGAACACGAGTTCAGCGCGCGCTACCTCCTGTGCTCATCGGACTGCGAGTCCTTCCCGGTACGGGAGCTTTTGGCTATGGAGCCGGACAGCATAGACCGGCTTCTGGATCTGCGCTTAGGCTACACCGAGACGCGGGGCTCTCCCACGCTCCGCATGGCCATAGCCGACCAGTACTCGGGCCTCAAGGTGAACGACCTCTTCGTCCACGCGGGGGCCGAGGAAGCCATACTCAACCTCTGCCTGGCCGCGCTCAAGCCCGGAGATCGCGTGGTCGTGAACGTGCCCTGCTACCAATCCCTCATGGAGATACCCCGCGCCCTCGGCTGCGATTTACGGCCCTGGCCCCTGCGCGAGGCCGGCCGCTGGTACCTCGACCCCGGCGAGCTGCCCGCCCTATCGGAGGGCAAGGCCAAGCTCATCATCCTGAACGCCCCCCATAATCCCACGGGCGCCCTGCCCACGCGGGGCGAGTTCGAGGCCATAGTCGACTACGCCAGGCAGACGGGCGCCCTCCTCCTGGTAGACGAGGTATACAGGCGGCTGGAGCGCGATCCCGCGCGCAGGCTGCCCGCCGCCTGCGAAGCTTACGAGAACGGCATAAGCCTCGACGTGCTGTCCAAGCACTCGGGCCTCGCGGGCCTGCGCATAGGCTGGCTGGCAAGCAAGCGCCGCGACCTCTTGGACGCGGTGGCCCAGGTAAAGGACTACAACTCCATATGCTCCTCCGCTCCCAGCGAATTCCTGGCGGAGATAGTATTGCGCAACCTGGACAGGATAGTGGGCAGGAACCGCAGCATAGTATCGCGCAACCTGGCCCTCTTCGAGCGCTTCTTAGCCGAGCGCCCCGGCTTCGCCGCCTGGACTCCCCCCGAGGGCGGCTCCATAGGCTTCCCGCGCCTGGTAGACGGCTCAGACAGCGAGGCCCTGGCCAAGCGCCTGGTAAGCGAGTCGGGCGTGCTCATACTGCCTGGCGCCTACTACGGCTACGACGCCTCCCATTTCCGCGTGGGCTACGGCAGGGCCAACATGCCCGAAGCCCTAGAGCGCCTAGGCGCCTGGCTCGACGCCCAGCCCGGGGGCGGCGGCAGGGCCGTTAAGCAAGCGGCGCGCTGATGTCGCGGGCCTTCGTAAGCGACGGCGCCCCGGACGCGCGCGACGACGAGGCGCCCGAGCTCAAGATACCCATACCCCCTGGCTCCAGGAACTACCTGACCCCCGAAGGGGCCGCCGCCCTGGCCAATGAGCTCGGCGCGCTTGAGACCGAATTACGCCCTTCGCTCGCCGCGGACATCGAAAGGGAGAGCAAGGCGGGCGCCGACGAGGACACGCTGTCCTCCCTCCGGCGCGCCCTTGCCAAAGCCGATAGGCGCATAGAGTACCTATCGCGCATGGCCGCGCTCGCCGAGACCATAGAGGCGCCAGCGAACGGCTACGAGCGCGTGAGCTTCGGCGCCCGCGTGCTCGTACGCGACGGGGAGGGCCGGGAACGGAGCTACCGCATCGTGGGCGTGGACGAGGCGGACCCGGAACGCGGCCTCATTGGCTGGTCCAGC
>JBFZES010000107.1:0-4518 GCA_041306725.1 Spirochaetaceae bacterium
GCCGCGCCCTTCACGTAGGGGGAGCCCACCTTCACGGTGTCGCCGGAGAGGAGCAGCACATGCTCTATGGACAAAGCCTGGCCGGCCTCGCCCTCCATGCTATCGACGCGGAGCACGGCGCCTTTTTCGGCGCGATACTGCTTTCCCTGTACTTCTACGACTGCGTACATGCTATCAACCTCTTGCGTTCTGTATGACGAGGCCACGCTAGCGCTATGGCCGACACGTACCAAAGTTCCTCGCCCGACGGGCGATCGGCCCAAGGCGGGCCGATATGCGCGGCGCTCAGGGCCCCCAAAGGCTGGGGAATGGATACGGCGCGGCGGCTATCCTAGGATAGCGCCGGCCCGATTTTATACTATGGATATGCCGACAGTGTCAACCTGAGCCGGCGGCCCGCCCCCGGGCCGGGCGCTCGCCCGCAAAGGCGGCCCCGGCTACATGGCCTCCAGGAAGGGTATGCAGGTAAGGAAGAGGCCGTGCTCAAGCACTGCCTTCACCGCGGCGGCCAAAGCCAGGCGCGTGGCGGCGGTATCCTTGTCCTCGCAGTTGAGTATGGGGTTGTCGTGATAGAACTTGCTAAAGGCCGCCGCCAGCTCATAGAGCTGCGCCGCCACGAAGGCGGGATTGTACTCCGCCCCGGCCTGTTCCACCGCTTCCGGATAGGCCGCTATGCGCCGCACCAGCTCCCATTCGGCGTCGCCCGCCAGCAATTCCGGCCGTATAGTGCCGCCCTGGGCGTTGCCCTCGCCCCTGTCGTGCTTGCGCAGCATACTGGATATGCGCGCGCCCATGTACTGGATGTAAGGGCCCGTGTCGCCGTTAAAGGACAGCGAATCCTTAGGATTAAAGATCATATCCTTCGCGGGCGTAGCCTGTATCAGGTAGTAGTGCACGGCGCCCAAGGCTATCTTCTCGGCTATGTCGCCCGCGTCCCCCACGGCTTCCTCGCGGCCCTTGGCCTGAATTTCTTCCAGCGCCAGGTCGCGCAGCGAGTCTAAGAGGGCGTCCGCGTCCACCACCGTGCCCTCGCGGGTCTTCATGCGCCCCTCGGGAAGGTTCACCAGGCCATAGGACAGGTGATAGAGGTTCTTGGCCCAGTCGTAGCCGAGGCGCTCGAGTATGTGGAAGAGTACCTTGAAGTGGTACTGCTGCTCGTTGGCCACCACGTAGACGAGCCGATTGAAAGGCCAGTCGTCGTGGCGGTGTATGGCCAGGCCTATGTCCTGGGTCATGTATATGGAGGTGCCGTCCTTGCGGAGCAGCACCTTCTCCTCAAGCCCTATGGGGGAGAGGTCTATGCGCACCGAGCCGTCCTCGGCCTTGAAGAACACGCCGGAGGACAGGCCTTTCTGCACTTCTTCCTTGCCCGTCAGGTATATCTGGCTCTCGTAGTAGTACTTATCGAAGCTTATGCCCGTGCGCTCATAGGTCTTTTTTATGCCGCCGACGGCCCACTCATTCATCGTCTTCCACAGCTTGAGTACCTCGGCGTCGCCCGCTTCCCACCGCACGAGCAGGTCCTGGGCCTTTTCCTCGGCCTTATCGTCCTCTTTTTTGAGCTCGTTGAACTTTACGTAGTAGTCGCCCACGAAGTGGTCGCTTTTTTTGCCCTCGTCCGCGGGGGTCCTGCCGCCGCCGTACACCATGTAGGAAAGCATGGACTTGCATATATGGACGCCGCGGTCGTTTACCAGGTTGATCTTGAGCACGTCGGCGCCGTTGGCGCGCAGTATGCGCGACACGCTCTCGCCTAGGACGTCGTTGCGGAGGTGGCCGAGGTGCAAAGGCTTATTGGTATTGGGGCTGGAGAATTCTATCATGATCCTGGCGCCGGCCAGCGAGGCCGACGAGCCGTAGCCGGGCTTTTTCGCGTCATCGAGCAAGCCCTTAGCCAGCGCGGCGCGGTCCACGAATACGTTCAGGTAGGGCCCCACGGCCTTGGCCTGTCCCGGAGCCTTCGCGCCGGCAAGCTTTTCGCCCAAGGCGGCCGCTATCTGGGGCGGCCCCATGCGCAGAGCCTTGGAAAACGAGAACAGGGGAAAGCCTATGTCGCCCAGCTCGGGCTTTGGGGGCGTTTCCACGACGATATCGGCCGCGGCGGGGCTGAACTCCACGCCCTTTTCCTTGGCAAGCTGGCCTATGGCCCCGGCAAGCAGGATTTTCCATTGTTCCCGTATATGCTTCATGCGCTACTCCCTGCGTTTGTATCGGCTGCGCCGCCAGTCTAGCCTAAAAGGCGGCGGAGCTTCAATCAGAACTCGACGGCATCCTTTACCGTTATGCCCCCCGATTGCTCTATCCACACCGTGAAGCGCTCGCCTGCCCGAGCGCGCCTATGCACGGCGCTGCCGTATACGCTGCGCACTATGCCGGCCTCCCTCGCGCCGCTCTCGTCGTCCAGGAGGGCCACCAACTCGGCTAAGCGCTCGCGGTACGCGGCGGGAGCTATGCCGTAGAGTTCGCCCTCGTCGCGGCCATACGCGTAGGGCAGGCCATCCGCGTCCCGCGATCGCAGGGGAAGGCCCTGCGCCTGCGGCAGCTGGTCGGAAAACACCCGGTACGGCAGGGCCAGGTTCACCCGCCTTCCCTCGGCTATCTCGCTATAGTCAAAATTGAACACGATGGTATCGAGGTAGATGTCGCCGCCGGGCAGCGACAATTCCTCGCTGGCCGCGGGCTTGCTCCCGTCGGCGGCGTCATAGTACTCGATAACGATGGTAGTCACGCCGTCCTTCTCCGACAGCACGCTGAGCTCCATGACCTTCTGGCGGCGCTCCAGGTTCTTAAGGACGACGGAAAACTCCCGTATGCGCGCGGCGTTGGCCCGGAGCTCGTCCATGCTTTTGAGCGAATCGGAAACCGCCACCAGCGCCAGGCTGGCGAGCAAGGCGGCGGCTATGGCAGGCAGCGCCGCGCCAAGGGCCACGATGGATGAGAAGAATTCCTTAAACAGGATGAGGAAGCCTTCGCCCCAGCCCAGGGCCGTCCCCGCCGCGCCGCAGGCTAAGGCGCGGGAGCGCAGCGCGCCCCACGCGCGCAGGGCGAAGAGGAGCGCCGCGCCGCCTATGAGCAGGGCTATGCCCAAAGGCGAGCCTAAGAGGAAGCGCAGGACGGAAGAAAATCCGTACAGAAACGTTTTTAGGCCTTCGGTATCCATAGCTTTCACTCCTCTAGCACTTCTATGCCGCCCTTTTTGCGCACGACCACCTTGTATACCGAGCCAAGCTCGAAGCGCCGGAGCTCCGCAAGGTCATGCACGGCGTTGCCGAAGGAACCCTTGACCGGCTCTCCCGCAAGCAGGGCGGCGTAGAGCCTTCCCAGCTCGGCCAGGCCAGCGGCGTCGAAGGGGCCGCCCGCGTGGCTTTGGGGGTATAGAGGGTCGGCGCTTCGCGCGCCGCCGGCAGCCGCGCCGGGCATGACCAGGGCGGCGATATCCAGGCCCTGGGCCGGCGCTACGCGCTCGGTGAATATGCGGTAAGGAAAGGCCAGCCAGGCCTGACCATACGGCGCGGCTAAGAAGTCGAGGAAGAGAAGCTCGCCTTCCAGCTCATAGTCCCCGCTGGCGTATTCGACGCCGGCGAGGTCGTACAGGCGCAGGCGCAGGCCTAAGCGTCCGTCGGCCCTCTTGCTGACCATGAAGCGCAGCGGCACCGTCTCCTCCTGCAAGGCGAGTATGCTCTCCTCCAGGCTCGCTATACGCCCGCGCTGCGCGCGCGTGAGCAGGTAGAAGGAGCCGTAGGCGAGGGCGGCCACGAGCCCAAGGATAAAAAGCGCCTTAAGGAAACCGTGAGAATTCTTAGCCATTGCTCGCCTGCCCTTCCGTCATCCGCAAAAACGCCGTTTCGTCTATGATGGGCACCTGCAGGGCCAGCGCCTTTTTGTTCTTCGAGGAGCCGCTGCCGGCGTCATTCGTGACGAGGTACGAAAGATCCTTCGTCACCGATGAGCGCACGGCGCCGCCTAAAGACAGCGCGAGGGCTTCGGCCTTGGAGCGCTTCATGGTATTGAGTTCGCCGGTAAAGCAGAAAGACAGGCCGGAAAGCGGCCCCTCCCTGCTTAGCGTTTGGGTAAAAGCCAGCTTGCCGCGCCGTATAGCCTCGTCCATGTCCTCGCGCAGGGCCGCCAAGCCTTCAGAAAGTGCCTTTGCCGTTATCTCGCCGAAGCCTTCTATATGGGAAAGCTCCTCCACGCTGGCGCGCCTGAGCGACTCGAGGCTGTCGAAGCCGGCCCCCAGGGCTTTTTGGGCTATGAGGAGGCCTATGTTCTCTATGTCGAAGCCCGCTATGAACTCCGGCAGGCTGATTTCCCGCCTGGCATGGAGGTTTTGCAGTATCTTTGCGGCGGACACGGCGCCCATGCGCTCATAGCCGGCGAGTTCTTCCGCGCTGAGCTCGTAAAGCTCCGCTATGCGGCGCACGCGGCCCGATTCGAAGAGCTTGGCCAGTATGCCCACGCCGAAATCGCGTATATCGAGAACGGACAGCCATTTCTCGAGCCGGTGCAGGGCTTTTTTGG
>JBFZES010000108.1:0-8220 GCA_041306725.1 Spirochaetaceae bacterium
TCCCGATATAAGCGGCGTGCTGCTCACCCTGCGAGACCTGACGAGCCAGAAAGAGGCCGAGGCCAAGGCGGAATTCTTCGAGCATTACGACCCTTTAACCCTCCTGCCCAACCGCGAGAGCTTCATGCATGAGGCGGAACGGGCGGTGACCATAGCCAGGAACCGCAATAGGGTGTTCGGGGTCATGGCCATTGGGCTCGACCGCTTCAAGCGCATAAACGACCTCTACGGCACGGAAGCCGGCGATCGCGTGCTTAAGGAAGCGGCGCAGGCCATACGCGGCGCCTTTCGCAACGACGACATCGTGGCCCGCTACCGCGGCGACAAATTCTTCGCGCTGTTTCCCGACATACGGTCCCAGGAACATATCAAGGAAATCATAGCCAAGGCTGAGACCGCCTTCGACCAGGTCATACGATTAGACCTTGGCGAGGAGATAAAGCTTTCAGCCTCTATAGGCGTGGCGCTCTACCCCAACGACGCGCGCAACGCCGAAGATCTGGTAAGGAACGCCGAGACGGCCCTCTATATGGCCAAGGAATCGGGGCGCGACCGCTACCGCCTCTTCGACGCCAAGCTCAACGGAGAGATCCTAGAGCGGCAAAAAATCGAAAGCGCCTTGAATAGCGCTATCAGCGACCGGGCGCTTCTGCCCTATTTTCAGCCCAAGGTCGACCGGAACGGCTTTATAGTCGGGGCTGAGGCCCTGGTGCGCTGGAAGCACCCCAGCGGCGAAATTAAGTCCCCAGGCTATTTCATAGACGTGGCGGAAAAAAGCGGCAGCATAGGCTCGATCGGCCAGCTCATGCTGCGCATGACCTGCGACATGGCGGCGTCCTGGGCCGACCAGGGCCTGCCTCGGGTGCCGGTGTCCATCAACCTCTCGCCGCGGCAGTTCGGGCAGGACGATCTTATAGAAGGAATAAAACAGGTTTTGAAGGCGAGCGGCCTCGACCCGCGGCTGCTTGAGTTCGAGATAACCGAGAGCGGCATCATGGAAAACGAGCGGGAAGGCATACGCAAGCTCCTAGAAATAAAGGAGCTCGGCGCGGCCATATCCATAGACGACTTTGGCACCGGCTATTCGTCCTTCTCCAAGCTCAAGGACTATCCCATCGACACGGTGAAGATAGACAAGTCCTTCATAGATCCGCTGCCGGACGACAGGCGCGCCAGCATCATAGCGTCGGCCATAGTAGACCTTGCGCATACCCTGAGCTTTACCGTGGTGGCCGAGGGCGTGGAGAACGCCGCGCAGCTGGGCTTTTTGGAATCGATCTTTTGCGACGCCTTCCAGGGCTATCTTTTTTCGCGCCCGGTATCGGAAGAGGACTTTAAAACCTTATTGCGGGCTGGCAAAGCGCTCAGGGTATGCTAATCTGCTCTTGATGCCGCCCCAGGGGGCGGCACGCTATACGCCATAGAGGGGGCATGCCGTGGAAGCCATATTGGATTGGGGCGTCGAAGTCGTGCGCGCCGTGCAGACTATCCAGAGCCCGGCGCTTACCGCGCTCATAAAGGCGCTTACGCTGGCCGGCTCCGAGTATTTCTACTTGCTGGCGCTGCCTGTGCTGTTCTGGTGCATAGACGAGCGCTTCGGCCTGCGCTTCGGCCTACTCATACTCGTGTCGGCCTTCCTGAACAGCTGGCTGAAAACCCTTTTCAGGCAGCCGCGGCCCTACGACCTCGACCCGTCTTTAGGCCTATCGCGCGAATCGAGTTTCGGCTTGCCCTCGGGGCACTCCCAGGGCACGGCTACCTTCTGGGGCCTGCTAGCCCCCAAAATCAAAAAGCCCTGGGGCCTGGTACTCGCCCTCTTTATGCCCCTGCTCATTGGCTTCACGCGCCTGTACTTGGGGGTGCATTTTCCCACCGACCTCTTCGCGGGCTGGCTTTTAGGCTGGGGCATAGCGCTCGCCTGGCACTTCTTCGGCCACAGCGCCGAGAGCTTCCTGGCTAAGGCTCAATTACGGGCCAGGCTCATACTCGCGTCCCTCGCGGCTATAGCGATGACTGCCTTGCTGCCGCATGACACGAGCCTATCCGGCGTCTTCTTCGGCACGGCCTTAGGCGCCGCCTTCAACGCGGACAAGCTCGGCTTCGACGCGAAAAAAGGAAGCCTGGGCTCAAAATTGGCCCGTCTAGGCCTGGGCATGGCCGGGCTCCTGCTCATTTATTTCGGCGGCAAGCTCGTCTCGCCGGGCGAGGACGAGGCGCTCTATTCCCTGGCGCGCTTCATGCGCTATGCCCTCGTAGGCGCGTGGGTATCGCTAGGAGCGCCCTGGCTTTTCGTTAAGCTGCGGCTGGGAGAGGCAAGGAGCCGCTAAAGCACGGTCAATTGGCCAGGGTGAAGCCCTCGTCGCTGAGGGAGAAAAGCTTCCGTGCGCCCGAGCTCAGGTACACCCGCTTATCCTCGTCGATGAATACGGCATCCACGTGATCCAGCGATTCGACGAGGGCCATGCCCTTATCGAGCCCCAGGGCGAACACGGTGGTGGAGAGCCCGTCGGCGTCTATGGATGACGAGCTTATGATGGTCACCGAAACAAGCCGGCCGGCCACCGGGTATCCTGTCTCGCTATCGAGTATGTGGTGGTAATGGGCGCCGTCATCGCCGACGAAGTAACGCTCATAGATGCCGCTCGTGACCACGGTAGCGCTGCCCTCGAGCGAGGCTATGCCTATGTAGGAGCCGCGCTCGTCGAAGGGATTCTGTACGCCTATGCGCCATTTGCTGCCGTCCGATTTCCTGCCGACCACCTTTACGTTGCCGCCAAGGTCTATGACCGCGGCCTTTACGCCCCTCGATACCAGTATCCGCCCGACTTCGTCGGCGGCATAACCCTTGGCTATCGCGCCCAGGTCTAAGCGCATGCCGGGCTTAGTGAGGTAGATGGTGCCAGCCTTATCGTCGAGTTCCACGCCGCGATAATCCACGAGAGGCAGGGCGGCCTCTATTTCTCGGGCCGTAGGCACGCGCTCGTCATCGAGCCCGATGTTCCAGAGCTTTACGACGGGCCCAATGGTGGGGTCGAAAGCCCCGCCCGAAAGCTGCGCGTACCAGAGCGCCTTCTCCAGCACGAAGCGAAGGTCCTCAGGCGCTTTAACGGGATCCGCCCCGGCGGCGGCGTTTATCGCGGCCACGACCGTGCCTTCCTTGTTAGCGCTCATCGCGTCCTCGATGGCCACGAGCCTGGCAAAAGCCTCGTCAAGGGCCTTTTCGCTCGCGCCGTCTAAAATGCGTATAGAGCATACGGTGCCCAGCGCCAGCCCGCTGCGTTCCGCCGAGCCTTTCGCGCAAGCGCCGCTCACGAAAACGAGGGCAAGCGCGGCTGCGGCCATATATCGATGATGTGAATTCATATTCGCTCCTCTTGCGGCGGCCTTAGCGGTACAGGCCTTTTTCGTTGCCTATGGTGGTAGCCTCGCCGTGGCCCGGCCATACGCGCAGCGCTTCGGGCAGTCGGCAGAGCTTATCGCGTATGGATGATATGATATCGGACTCGTCGGAATCGAAATTATCGGTACGCCCCCTGCCGGCGTTAAACAGGGTATCGCCCGAAATAAGGGCTCCGTCCGCCTCCACGAGAAAGCAGGAACTGCCGGGCGTATGGCCCGGCGTGTGGATGGCTACCATGCCGGTTCCCGGCAACTCAAAGCCCTCGCCGAAGTACTCGTCGGCTTCCGGTATGGGCCGCCAGAAATGGTTAAAATAGCCCATGGCATGTATGCCCTGGAATACCCTGCGGTTCAATTCCTCGGCGCGCGCGCCAAAATACTCCCTATCGCCTTCGGGGGCATACACGCGCGGGGCAAAGCCCTTGGCGCGCAGGAGCTCGAGCAGTTCGCCTAAGGCGGCCACATGGTCGAGGTGGCCATGGGTACAGGCTATATATACCGCCTGGCTCGCGGATCGCCCTAACGCCGCCAAGGCCTCCTTAAGGATAGAGGGGGCGTCAGCGCCTGGATCGACTATCACGACCGGCGCGCCTTCGCGCTCGACGATATAGACGTTTTGGCCTATCGGCCCTACACTTAATTGTCGTATCATGCGGCACCATATTATCGGCCGTCAAAGGCCGTGACAAGCGGAGCGCAAGATGTTCGCCCCCGTATACGCGGCCTTTATTAGCGCTTTAGTCTTCTATGTGCTCATACCCGTAATCGGCGCCTTTATCGTGCGCGGATCCTGGCGCGCGTTCAGGCGCTCAGTCATCGGGTCCGCGAGCCTGGCCGGCATAGCGGGCTCATGGGAGGCGCTAAGCAAGGACGGCGCGGCCATCGCGCGCGTTGAAGGCGAAATAGAGGCGCTGGGCCAAGGCGACGAACTGTGGCTGCGCGCCCTTGGCGCTACCGTACGCATGCGCATGGAAGGGGCCGCCGTATATCTCATGAGCGGGCCGTCGTACCCGGAAGGCCAGGGACAGGCCTTCGGCTCCATAGAACGCATGCGCTGGAAAAATATTAACGCCGTACAGCCCGGCCAGAACGTGTACGCCGCGGGAAGGGTGCGCCTTTCCGACGGCCAGCTCTACTTCGATGCCGGGGATACCCGCAGCCTCGTCATCCTCCACGACGGCTCGCATGAGGATACGGTCCTAGAGGCCATACGGAACGGCAGGCACCGCAACGAATACTGGAATCCGCTTACCCAGGCTTCGCTAGCGATAGGCGTATTGGTAAGCGCGGGCCTGGCCTCCACATCCCTCAATAGCGGCGCGCCGGCCCTGCTTTCAGCGCTCATTATAAGCGCGGCCTTCTCCCCGCTCCTGCCGCTCTTGCCTCCCGGCCTCCTGGGCTTTCTGCTCTACCGCTCATACTGGGAGAAGGCCCGCTATTACCGCGCCCGCCGAGATCTGGCGGAATATAGCGCCAACGACGGGCGCATGGCTTTGGGCTGGAAGCTGCAGGCGAGAATAGCGACGATAATAAGCGCGGCAGGGTTCCTTTCCGCCCTGGCGCTTAACGCCTGGCTGAGCGTCGCGCTGCTGCGGGGAGCCTTGTAGCCGCGCCGAGACCGGCGGCTGCGGCCCGGCGCAAATACTCGCGGCTAGAGCTCGGCCGGCCGATCCGCGGCCGGCGGCTCGTCGCGCTTCTTGGCGCGGTTGACGCTGAGCGGACGGCCGCGGAATTCCTTGCCGTTCAAGCCCGCTATCACAAGCTCCTCCACCGAGGGGTCTATCGTAACGAAGCTATAGTTATCCATGACGCGCAGCTCGCCTATAGACTCCTCCGCTACGCCGGGCAGCCCATTGAGCATATCGAGCATGACGCGCGCGTAGAGGCGCTGGCGCCTGCCCGCGCTTATAAAAACGCTGACGCCTTCGCCCTGGAAGCGATGCTCGCGGCGGGCGGGCGCGCTTGGCTGCTCAGCCTGCTCGGCGCGCTTGGCGCCTCGTTCTTGCCCGCTAGCGGGGCCGCGCTTAGGCTCTTGCCTTGAAGCCTGCTTCTGTTCCCCTTTTAGCCCGCGCCGGCTTTCTTCCATGCCTACGGGCTCTTGCCCGCCCGGCCGGCGCGTTCCCCTGCCCGATCCCGCCCCCGGCGCTTTCATCGGCCCCGCGGAGCCGTCAAAGAGCAGGGCCGCGGCCACATAAGACCGCAGATGCAAGGGTACCCGCTTACGGAAGAGGGCCCGGCATTCATGGAGCGTCTCCGGGCCATGCAGGGCGACGACGCGCGCCAAGGCGCCGTCGATTCGCGTTACGATAGCTTTTTTTTGGCTCTCCGACAGAGCTTTTTTTGATGGCACACGATACTCCTCTACGGTAGTTCTTCGCCCATTGAAGCGAAAACGGGGGCTTTTCTCAAGCATAGGGCTATGGCGGGCGCCTCTGCCAAGCCGCCGAGGCTTGAAGCCAGGCCGCGCCTCCGATACAGTATAGCTGATGAAACGCAGCTTGGCACTCTTTGTTATCGTTATCGGCTTCGTAGCCTATGCGCAAGAAAGCGCGAGCGCCCGCCTGCCGGCGGATCCCGCTCAAGTGCTCGGCTATAGCCCCGCCCAGCTCATAGGAAGCTATGGCCCGCCGCTGCGCGTCTTCGCCCTGCGCGGCGCTGAACCCTGGCAGGATGACGTCGTCTTCGATTACCAAAGCTTCAGCGCCTTCATATTCATGGAAAGGGTATGGCAGCTGCGCGTAGGCCCAGACTATCCCGAGCCTATGCTGGGCTTTTATCCATCGTCTTCGCTAGAGCGCATAGAGGCGAGCCTTGGCCTTCCGGCGAGCCGAGAACCGGATACCTATGAGTGGGTGCTGCCTGGCAGAGGATGGCCCGTGCGGCTCAGGGCGGTTACCGACGAAAACGGCGCAGTACGGGAGTTATATCTCTATCGCGCCGATTTTTAGCGCTCATGGCTTGTTCGTTACGCTAGGAGGGAGATCGATGTCCATGTCCAAGCTCTGCCTCTGCCTGACGGGATCGACGATAGAGCAGAATCTCGCCGCTCTTGACCGTTATCGCGGCCTTGTGGACCTTGCCGAACTCAGGGTCGATTTCCTCCTGCCCCAGGAACGCTTTAGGATACGCGATTTCCCCGAGAAGGCGGGCATACCGACCATACTCACCGTGCGGCGCAGGCAGGACGGAGGCCGATTCGAGCAGGGAGAGGGCGTACGCTTGGTCATCATAGCGAAAGGCCTATCCTTCGCAGATCCCGACCGGCATAAGAATTTCGCCTATGTGGATCTGGAGCAGGACTTTCAGATACCGGCCATTCAGGAAGCCGCGCGCATATTCGGCACTAAGATCATACGCTCGCTCCATTGCATGAACGGCATGCCCGCCGACCTGGAGAAGACCTGGGCGTCGCTATCCGCCTCTCCTTACGAGATACCTAAGCTTTCCGTGGCCACGAAGAGCATACAGGACAGCGAAAGGCTTTTCCGCTTTTTCGGCCCCATGAGCCGCGACCGGGAGCGCATCGTATCGGGCATGGGAGAGTACGGCTTCTGCACCCGCGTCCTTGCCGACCGCACGGGCAGCCTCTTAGGCTACGTAAGCGCCGTAGGCGCTAAGCTCGAGGTTTCGGCCTCGGGCCAGATGGACCCGGACGCCATGCGCAGCGTATACCGCATAGGCGAAGCTAAGCCCAATTGGGCTATTTACGGCATACTTGGCGGGTCGGCGGTGCTCGGCTCCCTCTCGCCCACCATACACAACGCCGGCTTCAGGGCTGCCGGGCTCAAGGCGCTCTACCTGCCCTTCCCCGCCGACGACCTGGAATCCTTTATGCGCCTGGCGGAACTGCTGGACATACGCGGCTTTTCCATTACGGTGCCTTTCAAGGAAAAGATCCTGCCGCGCCTGTCCTGGCGCTCGCCGGAAATAAACGCCATTGGGGCCTGCAATACCGCCGTGCGCACCCCGGACGGCTGGGCGGGCTACAATACCGACGCCATAGGCTTTAGGAAGGCTGTGCTGCAGTTCATGGGGGCGAAGAACCTGAGCGGGGTAAAGGCCTGTATCGTGGGGGCGGGAGGCGCGGCCCGTTCCGTAGCCTACATGCTCAACGAATTAGGCGCTTCCGCCTGCGTGATAAACCGCAGCATACCCAAGGCCAAGCGCCTCGCCGAAACATACGGGCTGCCCTGGTCGGGCATGACCGAGCGCGCCGTGGATCTGCTTGAGCAGTACAACGACCTGATCGTGCAGACTACCAGCGTGGGCATGGAGGGCGGCCCGCCCGGAGACCCGCTGGAATGGTACCAGTTCAGCGGCAAGGAAGCCCTCTTCGAGACCATTTACAACCCGCCGGAGACCGCGCTCATGAAGCGCGCCCGGGAAGCTGGCTGCAGGACCACCAATGGCCGCTCCATGCTTCTTGCCCAGGCCGCCTCTCAATTCTCGCTCTTTACCGGCCGGGACTATCCCGAGCTTCCGGAGCAATTTTGATGGGGGAGCCGCGGGCTTCCCCGGTATGGCCAAAAAGCGCCATAGAAAGCGATAGCAAGCATGGAACAAGCGCATAGATCGGCCTTCGTGGCCGTCGTGGGCCGGCCGAGCGCCGGCAAATCCACGCTCATGAACACCATATGCGGCGAGAAGGTGGCCATCGTGTCGCCGGTGCCGCAGACCACCCGCAATACCGTGCGCGGCATACTCACGCGGCCGGACTGCCAGCTCGTGTTCCTGGACACGCCCGGCCTCCACGACTCCGACAAGGCCATGAACAAGCGCCTTAAGGACGTGGCGGTCAAGAACCTCGACGAAGCCGACCTG
>JBFZES010000109.1:0-18972 GCA_041306725.1 Spirochaetaceae bacterium
GCCCGAGGCGACGATGGGCACGGAGCCCGCGGCGAGCAGCGCGCCGCGTATGAGCTCAAGGTCGTAGCCTAAGCCCGTGCCGTCGCGGTCGCGGCTCGTAAGGAGTATTTCGCCGGCGCCCAGGTCGACGGCGCGCCGTATCCACGCGTCAGCGTCCTCGTCCAGCACGGTCTTGCCCGCGTCCAGCACCACGCGGGCCTTGCCGTCGGCTCCGCGGCTTACGTCCACGGCCACCACGCAGGCCTGGGAGCCGAATTCCCTGGCTATGCCCCGCACGAGGCCCGGGTCGCGGTACGCGCGCGAGTTTATGGCTATCTTGTCCGCGCCCGCGGTCAGGAGCGCCTCGGCGTCCGCGAGGCTGCGCACGCCGCCGCCCGCGCACATGGGCAGGCCGCAGCGGGCGCGCACGGCGCGTATAGTATGGACCGCGGTATCGCGGCCCTGCAGGCCCGCGCTTATATCCAGGAAGGTAAGCTCGTCCGCCCCTTCCCTCTCGTAGCGATAGGCGAGCTCAGCCGGGTCGCCCATGTCCTTGAGGTCTAAAAAGCGCGTGCCCTTGACCACCCTGCCCTTGTCCACGTCGAGGCAGGGAATGATGCGGACGGCGCTGCGGCCGGGCCCCAGGCCGGCAAGGGCTTCCGCCCCGCCTATGTTCGCGGCCCGGCCTATGGAGGCGGCGCTATCCGAAACGGAGCCGCCTTCCTTGGCAGCGGCGGCGCCTTTGGCGACGACGAGCCAGCGCGATAGCAGGGCGAGGCCGGGCTCGCCCGAGAGCTCTGGGTGGAATTGGCAGAGCAGGGAGGGGCCGCGCTCGATGGCGGCCACGAAGCGCTGGCCGTAGTCGGACCAGGCGGCCGTCCAGCCGGCAGGGGGCGCGTCAAGCTTGTAGCTGTTGGCGTAGTAGGCCCAGCCTAGGCCCTCGAGGAGGGGGCCGCCGCCGGCCACGCGGTTCCAGCCGAATTGCGGCAAGGAAAGCTTAGTCGAGAAGCGGCTTATGCGGCCGGGCAGGGCCCCTATGCCGGCCGCGCCCGGGCTCTCGTCGCTCGCCTCGAAGAAGAGCTGCATGCCCAGGCATATGCCCAGGCTGGGCAGGCCTTTGGCTATGCGTTCCTTGAAGGCCGCCCCTATGCCGCTCTGCGCTAGGCGCGATGCTACCTCGCCGAAGGCCCCCACGCCGGGCAGGGCCGCTATGGGCGCTGCGGCAAGCTCGCGCGGGTCGCGGCAGAGGCGCGGCGCGGCGCCCGCCCGCGTAAGTGCGGCCATGAGGCTGGCTATATTGGCCCGGCCCAAGTCGGCCACGAGCACGGCGGGCGGGCTCACGATGAGCCTGCGGGCCGCGACAGGCCGCCGTCGGGGTCCACGCTGCCCTTGGTGCTCGGCGCTCCCGCTCCGTATATGGCCGACGGGGCGAGGGCTTGCCTGAGCGCTAGCGCGACGGCCTTGTAGGCGGCCTCGGCGCGGTGGTGGTCGTTGTCGCCGCGCAAAAGATCCACGTGCAGGGTAAGGCCGGCGGCCATGGCCAGGCTGAACAGGCCATGCTCCGCGTTTTCCGCGGCGAGCGCGCCTATCATGGGCCGCTTTAAGCCCAAGTCGAGCGCGGCGTAGGGCCTGCCCGACAGGTCGACGACCGCCCGCGCGAGGGCCTCGTCCAGGGGAGCGTAGGCGTAGCCGAAGCGGGCCCTGCCTGAGCCGTCGCCCAGGGCGGCGCGCAGGGCCTTGCCTAAGAGTATGCAGGAATCCTCGGCGCTGTGGTGGTCGTCCACGTACAGGTCTCCCTTGCAGTCGAGCTGGAGGGAGAGGCCCGCATGGAAGGCCAGCGAAGAAAGGAGATGGTCGAGGAAGCCTATGCCCGTATCCACGCGCACGGGGCCGGGCTCAAGGCCAAGGTCTATGCGTATAGAGCATTCCTTGGTAGTCCGTTCCATGGTCATATAAAACTCCTTGCCGAATCGAGCGCTTTTACGAGCCGCCCGAAGTCCTGCGGATTTCCGGGGCAGCTTATGCGCAGCCCGTCTTCTAAGCCGGCCTTGCCCGCGTAGCTCCTTACGGCTATGCCGAGCCGGGCCAGGGCTTCCGCGAGCGCCGCCGCGTCGCCTACGCGGGCGAAAACGAAATTGGCCTGGGAGGGAAGGGCCCGCGCGCCGGCGGCCGAGAGGAAGCGGCAGAGCTCCTCCCGCTCCTTTTTTATGCGGGATATGGCGATTTCAAGGCCCCTCGCATCGTCCAGCGACACGAGGGCAAGGCGCGCCGCCAATGGAGAGCTAGGATAGGGAGCGCCGGCGGCGCGCAGGCGGTCGGCCTCGTCGGCGTCCGGCGCTATGACGTAGCCTAGGCGCAGGCCGGCCAGGCCAAAGGCCTTGGAGAAGGTACGCACGATAAAGGCGCCGCCCTCCGCCGCCAGCTCGGCGCTCGGGTCTTCGTCCGCGAAATCGGCGTAGGCGGCGTCGAAGAGGAAGGCCCTGCCATGCTCGGCGCAGGCGCTCGCTACGCCGCGCAGCTCCGCTAGGCTCGCGGCGGCGCCGCTGGGATTGGCGGGGCTGGCAAGGCATACGAGGCCTAAGGAAGAGCAGTTCGCTATGGTATCCAGGCTGGCGCTGAGGGGGAAATCGTCGCCGTCGCGCCAGGGCAGGCTAAGGGCTTCCGCGCCGCGGGACGCGCCGTATATGGCGTACATAGGAAAGGCGGGCTCGTACTCAAGGAGCTTGGCGCCGGGCGCGAGCCGCGACGCGCATATGCGGGCTATGCCCTCGTCGCCGCCCGCCGTACACACGACGCGACGCGGATCGATATCCCAGAGGCGCCCTAGCCGACCCTCAAGCTCGGCGAAGTTCGGGTAGCGGCATAGCTCGGCTTCTGATGCCGCGGCAAGGGCCTTGAGCGCGGAGGGGAGCATATGGCCTTCGTTGGCGTCTAAGAAAAGGTCGATGCGCGGGTCCGCCGGCCGCAGCCGGTAGGCGCGGGCGGGGTCTATCCATGGGGAGAGCGAGGGTTTCATGCGCTCTCCTTTAGGGCACGATCTGGCTGGGCGAGCTTACCACGATGTCGGTGCCCCCGCAGGCGCGTATCGAGCGTATGAGCTCGGGCAGGAGCTTGCGCGGCGCGGCCACCTTCACCGCGAAGCCCGAGTCGCCGCGCAGGGTGGACACGGTGGGCTGCTTCATGGCGGGCAATATCTTAAGCAGGGCCTCTAGCCTGGCCGCGTCCACGTTTATCTCCAGCATGACGCGCTCGCGGGCGTGCAGCACGCTCTGAATGAGCACCGCAAGGTGCTCTATCTGGTCGCGGCGCGCCGGGTCGTCCAGCGCGGCGGGGTTGGCGTAGAGCCGCGTGGTGCTGCGCATGAGCTCGGCCACGATGCTAAGGCCGTTCGCGCGCAGGGTGGAGCCCGTGGCCGTGTTATCCACGATACAGTCCGCGTCCTCGGGCGGGAATACCTCGGTAGCCCCATAGGAGCGCACGAATACCGCGTCCATCCCGCGATCTTCTATCCATCGGCGGCTTATGCGTTCGTATTCGCTGGCCACGATGATTTGCCGGTCCGGCAGGCGTCCCCCCTGCAGGAGGGCGTCCGGCGCCGCGGCCACGAGGCGCACGGGGTCCATGCCCGTATCGAGCAGCTCGACGAGCTCCACGCCGAGCTCGGCCACCCAGTCGGCGCCGGCGAAGCCCAGGTCGCGGCTGCCCGCGGCCAGCATCTCCACGATGTTCTGCGGCTTCAAGACCTTGACGTCCACGCCCTCAAGGAGGGTTGACGGCCGGTAATCCCGCTCGCCCACGCGCAAAGGCAGGCCGGCCTCCGCCATGATGCGCAGGACCCCGTCCTGCATGCGGCCCTTAGGCAGCGCGAGCCTTAAGTTTCCGTCGTTCCTATCCATATACGAGCTCCTTTCAAAGCGGCCTGGGCATCGCGCCCGGGACAAAGAAAAACCGGCCTTTTTTCGGCCGGCCTTCGCTTCCGCATACGCCCGGAAAACGAAAACGCCGGCCTTGGCGGCCGGCGCGTCGTTAGCGGGAAACCCTAGGGGCTCCTAAGCGCAAACGATCATCGCGACCGCGTTGGCGTGGCCGTGATGATGGAGATGCGCGAACTGTACAACGATGATGTTACTCATTAAAGAAACATATACACGCAAGGCGCGACCTTTGTCAAGCGCCTAGTTTAGCGTTGAAGCACAAACCCAGCTCAAAATCGCCTGCGGGCGTGGTAAAGCGCTGGCTGATCACCGGGGCTATCTTGGGCCAGCTAATCTGGTGGTTCTTGCCCTTGACCACCACGGGAGGCGATATATCCAACTCGAGGCTCGAGAAGGCCGCTATGGCGTTTCCCGCCACGATATTGGTAATCTCGCCCACGAGGCCCGATACGGTGGCCTTACGCTCCTGCTCGTCCTTGGTCTCGACCCCGGAGGCCTTCAAAAGCTCATCCACGAGCCGTATGGGCAGGCGTACCGCCACTATGCCCTGCGCGGCCCCGGCCAAGCCGAGTATGCCCGATATCTCCCATTCATGGTCCTCGGGGCCATCGACGACGCGAGGAGAGGCCATGGCGGCGTCGAGGTTGAACATTTGCTTAAATACGTCCCGAATGGCGGCGGCGAAAGGTTCGATTGCCCGTGTATCCATGCTGCGTCCTTTTCACTTGTGCGTAGAGCTATACCCTACTAGAATAGGCCGGATCATGATTGGCATCAAGGGCAAAGCGCTAAGAACCGCGTTGTTAAGCCTCCCCCTGCTCTGCGCGGCAGCTTTTGCCCTGCATCTGCCCTTTGCCCTGCCCCGCTGGCTGCTGCCAGCCCGCCGCATAGCCGCCTATGGGGAAGGGCGCGGCTTGGACTTGGCCCTCGACGAGGCGGCGCTCGGCGGCTACGCCGGAGCCACCCGCATAGCCGTCGAGGCGCACCCGCCGGCCTACGCCTACGGCCGCGCGCGGGAACTCTACGCCCGCACCGGCAGCCCCATAGTCTTCGATATTCCAGCCGAGGCCGCTCCTAGCCCTTCGCCCCTGGCCGCCTGGTCGCTGCAGTACAGCCCCGAGGCGGCTAGCCGCGCGCTTACCCTCCTCTTCGAGCCCTGGGTAGCAAGCGCCGACAGCCTCGATATAACGATAGACGGCGAAGGGGCCTTCAGCGCGAGCGGCTCAGGCGCGCTTTTAGGCCCGGATCGCCGCCTGAGCCTGGCCTTGGGCCGGGCGGAGGGCCGGGATACCCGGCTCATCGCCATAAAGGTCCGGCTGCGCGATGAAATCCGCGCGATTAGCTTCCGCGTGGCCGCAGGCGATGAGGCTAAGCCCGCCATACTCCTCATCACCGAGCGCCCGGAACTCCGCAGCGCGCTAGAAGCCCTCTACCCCGTGGACAAGGCCCGGGTAGCGCAGGCCGCGGGCATGGACCTGCAGGGCTATGAGCTCATCGTGCTTGACGGCATACGGCTAGCCGATTTAGGAGACGCCCTCGACGCGAGGCTGGCCGAGCTGGCGAGCAGGGGCCTATCGAGCATATTGGCCGTAGCCGACTCGCCGGACTTCGGCAAGGAAGGCGACGCGCCCGCCTTGGAGCGCATCCTTCCCGTCGAGCTTTCACCCCGCGAGCTTAAGAACCTGCCCGACCTGGCCATGCTCATCATGATAGACAGCTCGGGCTCCATGTTCGGCGATAAGCTGTCGCTGGCCAAGCTCGGCGGCATAGAGACCCTGGGCCGGCTCAAGCCGGGTGACCTCGTGGGGCTCCTCCTCTTCGACGAAGATAGCCGTTGGATATACCGCTTCGAGAGGGCGGACGGCTTGGACGCCGGCGCCGAGCTTGCCCCCCTGGCGGCGGGCGGCGGGACGAGGCTCTATCCCGCGCTGCGCGAAGGCCTGGCGGCGCTCAACGAAGTAGCTATGCCCATCAAGCACGCGGTGCTTATCAGCGACGGCATAAGCGAGCCCGGCGATTTCGACTATCTGGCGGCCTGGGCACGGGAACGGGACATAAGCATATCGGCCATGGCGGTGGGCGAAGGCTATGACCGCGCCCTGCTCAACGCCCTGTCCGCGGGCACGGGAGGGCGGCTCTACGCGGTAAGCTCGGTAGACGAGATACCCGCTCTCATACTCGAAGACAGAATGAGCCGCGCGCGCACCGTGTTTTCCCGAGAGCGGGTGGCTATACGCAGCCTCAGCGGCCTGCCGGCGGGCTTCGTGGACGGCATGGCCCGCTTCTCGTCGCGCGAAGGCGCGGTCGTCGCCTTTTCCAGCGAGGCGGGCGATCCTCTGCTCGCTTCCCGGGAACTGGCGGGCAGGGCCGCGCTGGCTTTCTCAAGCGACATTTACGGAGGCTACAGCAGGGATTTCTTTGGCGACCCCCATGCCCTGGGTTCCATGAGCGCCATACTAAGCCCCCTCTTACGCAAAGCGTCCCACGCGTTCACGCTGAGCGAGAGCGCGGACGGCTTGCATGTATCGATGCGCGGGGCGGCCCTCGTGGCCCCTACCCTCATCGTGAGCGGGGCAGACGGCTTTGCCCTGGAGCGCGGCTTTACGCGCGTGGCGCGCGATTACTGGAGCGTCACGGCCGCCCTCCCCAAAGACAGGCTTTACAGCGTAGCCCTGCGCGACAGCGGCGCCTTAGCCGCCAAGTTTGCACTATACGCCAACGGCGCGGCAGTCGGCATTAGCGACGAAGCCTACGGCGAGGCAGCAGCGTACCGGCCGCCCGCCTTCGTCCTCCTGCGCGGCCCGGAGCCGTGGCTCATGGCCTTTTTCGCCCTCAGCCTGGCGGCCAGCGTTCTCCTGAGGTTTAAGCGATGAAGGCGGCCCTCCTTTGCCTGCTCGTGTGGTCTTTAGCGACGGCGCGCGGCGCCGCCCAGAGCCCGGGCGCGCGTATAGAGCTGGGGGAAGCCCTGCCCTACGCCTTTAACCGGGGGCGCATAGCAAGCCCCGCCGGGCTCGGGCCGCGGCTAGAGCTCTACGGCGCCAATATGGCCGGCGACCGCAGACTGCTCTTCGTGGGCGAGGCGGCGGCGGGGCTAAGCCTGGACTTTGCCGTGTACAACGACGGCACGCTCCTTGAGCTTGAGCTCGTGGGGCAGGACGCGCAGGGCCGGCCCCTGTCCGCCCGGCACAAGCTCAGCCTTAAGGCCATACCGGATGGGGAGCGTACGCTGCTCAGGCGGCTGCAGTTTTCCTACGGCTCCTTTCCGGGGCTGCGGAAGCCCGGCCCAGCTGGCCTAGAGCCTGGAGACGCCGAATACCTGTCGCGGCAGATCAACGCCGGGTATTTCGCCGCGCGGGCGTCGTACCTGCCGGCCCTCTGCCTTGCCGCCTGGGCGCTCGCCGCCTTCCTTATCGCGGGGCCTCTGACGCGGAAAGGCCCGGTGGGCGGTACGGCTCCTCGAGGCGCGGCGCCTCCGCCCGCGGACCCGCCAGGCGCGGTTCATCAAGGCAAGGCAAAATTGAGGAGTAAGACGCCCCTGGCTCTCGGGCTCGCGCTGAGCGCGTCCCTCAGCCTCATCCTGCTGGCCGCCTTCGGCCCGCGGCCTCAGCTTTTGATCATCGAGGGCGCCCTGGCCGGGGGACCCGTGGAAGAAGCCGGGCAGAGGCGGCTCGACGGCTACGCTGAACTGCGCTGGCGCGCTCCGGCCGGCCTAAACCGCGGGATCGAGGGGATAGGCGGCGGGGGAAGCGCTTTGCCGCCCGCGGATTATCTAGGCCTTCGCTCGCCGCGCGGCGCTGCCCTGCCCCTTGCGGCCCTCGAAGCCTACCGCTATCTGCTCTTTTCTGAGCGGCCTCTGGTCGTGCGGGAGCCCGGCGGCGCTTTGCGCATAGGCGGGGGCCCCTTCCTTGCCGCCTGGGGCATACGCCGATGAAGCGCCTTCATTGGGGCATGGCCCTGCTGGCCGCGCCGCTCGCGGCCCTTAGCCTGGCGCTGCCGGCCGGGCTTGAGGCCCCGCTGTCCCCGGCGTGGGCGGCCGGCCTGCCCCTGCTGTGGGCCGCGTTCATCGTAAGCCTAGCGGGAGCGCCGAGCCCAGGCATGGCCTTAAGCCTGTGCCTGCCATTCTCCGCGTGGAGCCTGCTCTACTGTTCGGTATGGCCATTGGCGCCGCGCCCGCTGGCCGCGGACGCCGCGGAACTGCTGGCCGCCGCTGCCCTCTACCTAAGCGCCCTGGCCTTGCCGCGCTTCAAGCGGCGAAGCGCCCGCCTCCTTTCCGCCTACGCCATACTCCTGCCGGGCCTGGGCCTGCAGGCGAGCCTCGGGCCCTTGGCCGCGCTGGCCCTTGCCGCCTTCATCGCGGCCCTTGCCGCGTTGACGCGGCGGCGCGCGGGAGCCAAGCCGTGATAGCTCGCGATATAAGGCGCGCCCTCATGCGCCTCGCCTTTAGCCAGGCGCTACAGCGCTGGCAAAGCGGCCTGTGGCGCTGGCTAGCCCTCATGGCCGCGCTTTGGGGCGGCCTAAGCCTCGCCGCGGTGACGAGCGAGCTGCCGCGGCTCGCGTACTATGGCCTCCTTATGACGCTCTTGGGGGCGCTTCCCGCCTTCATCGCCTATCCGCAGGAAGGCGATACCGCCATAAAGCTCGTGCGGCGCATCGATAGCGAGGCGGCCTTGGAAAGCTATCTCTGCCAAGAGGACGGTCCCGCTCGTACCCTCCTTGAGCCCCGCGCGGCGCTCGCGCTCAGGCTTGCCCTGCTCGATACGCCGCGGCGCCAAGGCCCGCATAAAGCCTGGCTCGGGGCGTTCGCGATCGGCCTCGCGCTCTTTACCCTCGCCCAGGCCCTATCGCTGCGCGCCGGCTATGGCATAAGCCTAGGCTATCCGGAAAAGGGCCTCCTAAAGCCGCCCGAACGCAGCGAGGAGGCCGAGCCAGCCGCGGGCTATAGGCCCGAATTCACCCTCGTGCCGCCGGATGGCGGCCAAGGCGAGGCTAGCGGCCGCTATGCCCGGCCTTCCGGCGGCCAGTCGGTCGGAGGGGACTATGCCGCGCCGAGCCGAGCCTTGCGAAGGCCGGGCAACGAGCCCGCGGAGCCTGAGAGCGCGGGCGCAGAGGACGGCCAGGACGGAATGGGCCAAAAGGGCGAAGAGGGCACGGGAAGCGCCGGCGGCGCGGATGCCGGCGCAAGCAGAGAGCGCGGGCAGGATGAGGAAGGGCCGCAGCCAGAGGGAACGGCGCGGCAGTTCGGCTATGAAGGCTCGGGCAGGGCGCTTGAATCCAGCCCCCTCCTCGACTACCGCGCGGTATTCGAGCGGGAATACGTGGCGCGCACGGGCAAGGAAAGCGCGCTCGGCCCCAATACCGCGCCCGCCCTGGCCCAGGAAAGCATAGGCGCCTACTACGGCTCATTTTCCCGCGACCTGATACTCCGCGCCCCGGCCGAAGCCAGGCTCGAGGAACTCAAGGCCGCCTGGCTGCGGCTGGGCAGCGAGGGGGCTACGCCATGAGGAAGGGCGCTTTCCTCTACGCGCTCGCGGCCCTGGGCGCCGGGCTCTGCCACTGGTACGCATCGGGCTTGGCGCAGCGCCTGGCCGCGCGGGCCTTAGCGGAGCATTTCGGCGGGGGCTTGCGGGCGCTGCTCATAAACGTAGCCCTGGAGGAGGTTCTGCGCCTGGCCCTTATAGGAGCGGCGGCCTACGCGCTGAGCCGGGGCGCGGAGCGTTCAGAGGCAGGCTCCATGGCCCGGCTCTACGCCTTCGCCCTGCTCGCCGGCTGGGCCTTTGGCAGCATGGAGAACCTAAGCTACCTTTTAGCCTTCCCCTCGCTGGATGTATTCTGGCGCCTGGGCTACTCGCTGCCCATACATATAAACGCGGGCCTGCTCTATGCCCTCGCGTGCCGCCCTAGCCCGCGCGGCGATGGCAGGCGCCTTCATGGCGCTCTCTCGCGGGCGCTGGGAACGGCGGCGGCCCTGGGCCTGGGCATAGCCTGGCACGGCGCCTTCAATGCCTTCGCGTCGCTCGCCTTCTTTAAAACCCTTCCGGCGCTCGGCAGCGCGCTCAACGCGGCGGCCTTTATAGCGCTTGTACTGCTCTTGGAGCGGAATACCATACTCAGAGGAGTGTCCCATGGACGCACGCGAGCTTGAACGCGGCTTGAAAGCCATACAGGAGAGCTACGAAGCCTACCTTCGCTCATTGAGCGCCCGCATAAAGGGCTGCGACGCCATACTCGAGCGGCTGTTCATAGCCTTCCTCTGCGGGGGCAACGTACTGCTCGAGGGGGCGCCGGGCCTGGGCAAGACCAGCCTGGCCAAGGCTTGGGCCGAGTTCTTCGGCCTCTCGTTCAACCGCGTGCAATTCACGCCCGACCTCATGCCCCTGGACATCATAGGCTCCAACCTGCTCGAGGACGGCCCCGAGGGGCGGCGCTTCAAATTCTACCGCGGCCCCATATTCGCCAACCTCATCTTAGGCGACGAGATAAACCGGGCCACGCCCAAAACCCAATCCGCCTTCCTCGAGGCCATGGAGGAACGGCGGGTGAGCTTCCTCGGCACGGTATACGAGCTGCCCAAGCCTTTCATCGTGATAGCCACGCAGAATCCCATAGAGCTGGAGGGCACCTATCCCCTGCCTGAGGCCCAGCTGGACCGCTTCTTCATGAAGCTCGATTTTACCATGCCGGACTTCCACGCCCTCATGGGCATCATGGCCCTGGCCGAAAAAGAAGCGGCTCCGGTGGAGCGCTACGCCGGCGATCCCGCGCTGCTCTTGGCATCATGGAAGGAGCTTTCCGCCCTGCTGCCCGCCCCGGACGGCTTCAAGCCCTATATTGCGCGCATCATAGAGGAAACCCATCCGGACCGCACGGCTTCGCCGCTGGTCAAGCGCTACTGCCGCTACGGCGCATCGCCGCGCTCGGCCATAGCGCTGGCCGCGGCCGCTCGCGCCCGCGCCGTCATCGGCGGCAGGATCAATCCCTCCTACGACGACGTCGACGAACTCATGGGCGAGCTCTGCGCCCACCGCATCATACTCAACTTCGACGCGGAGGCCGACGGCGTCGGGGTGGCCCAGCTGCTCAGCGACATAACGGGGCGGGTACGCCGCGAGTTTTCGCTCCGCGCCGAGGCGCCGCGCGGGTGATCAAGGTAGACGCTGCCTGCCCCGCCATAGCGGCCGCCTTCCGCAAGCGCAACGTGCGCTCCGTACGCGCAGCGGGCGGCGCGGCCAAGGACCCCATGTTCCGCAAAAGAGGCTCCAGCTTCGATTTAAAGAGCATACGCGAATACCAGTACTTCGACGATCCGCGCGCCATAGACTGGCGGCTCTACGGGCGCAGCGACCGCGCCTACGTCAAGGAATTCTACGACGAGGCTAACGAGCGGGTGGCCATGGCAGTCGACGCCTCGGCAAGCCTAGCGCTCGTGGACAGGGACGAATACGGGTCCTGCGTAGCATCGCTCGCCTATCTCCTGACGGCCTTGGGCATGGGCGTATCGCTCTGGCTCTATGGGGAAGGCGGCCTAAGCCCCAGGCTTTCCCTCCGCGGGCGCTCGGATATGGCCGGTCTCCTTGAGCGCCTGCAAAGCTTCGAGCCGCGGGGGGCCGGCGACAGCCGCAAGGCCTACCAGGCGCTGCGCTCCCTTAGCGGCGAGCGGCGCATAATCATGGTATCGGACTTCCACGAGGCCTCGCTCCGCCTCGCTCCCCCGCCAGGGGGCTTCCTGGCCCTCGTGCGCTTCCGCGTTCCGCTCGAGCGCGTGGCCCCGGTAGGCGGGGAGCTGGAGCTCTACGATCCGGAAAGCGGCGAGCGGCTCGTACAGCCCTGGGACGAGGCGGAGCGGCGAGCCTGGTGGGCGGCCGAGAAGCTGCGCGAGGCGGGGTTGGGCTCTTTGGGGCCGCGGGGGCGCTATTACCGCCTCGACCCGGCCCAGGAGCGCGAAAGCCTCTACTGGGACCTGCTGGAGCGCCTCTATGCCTGAGCTTGGCGCCTGGCTGGCCGCCCTCCTCGCACCGGTGCTGCTCCTCATGTTCGTGGCCCTGCGCACGAGGCGGCGGCGCAGCTACCCCCATGAGCTGCTCGCCCTGAGCGGCAAGAAATCAGCCGCTTCCCTCTTCCTGCGCTCGTTAAGGCTATTCTACGACAGCGTAGCCGACGCGCTCTGCGCCTTGGTCATAGCGCTCGCGCTGTCGGGCGCCTGCCCTCTCGGCGAGGGCAAGAGCGCGGTGGTGCTGGACTGCTCGCGCTCCATGCTCTGGGGGGCGGCCGGCGGCCGGGCTATCGACGAGGCCGCGCTCTGGCTCTACGCCGATTCCAAGGACGCCGAGCTTTTCCTGCTGAGCGCGGACTACCAAAGCGGCGCCCCCGTCCTGCGAAGCGCGGAACGCCTGCGCGGCGATTCGGCCGGACCCGCGGAATTCGCCGCGCGCCTGGAGGCGACCGAAGCCTTCCTGGGAGTCGACTATAGGCTGCTTGGCGGCCTGGCTAAGCGCGGCTACGGGAGAATCACGCTGCTCACGGATGAGCTAGGGCCCGAGGCGGCCGGCTTTAGCGCCGTCGAGCTGGGATGGCGGCAGGCTCGCGCGCTGTATCCGGTATCCGCCAGGGTAGAGCCTGAAGGCGCATACCTGCGCTGGCTGGCCTTGGGCGGGGCTAATCCCCTCGCCCTGTTCAGCCTGGGTAAGGGCGGCATAGCCGTCAGGGCCGACGCATCCTCCTGGTCGATGGAGGAGGAGGCTGAAGGCTTCACGCTCTTCCTGCGCGAGGCGGGGGAATACCTGCTGCGCTGGGACGGCGGCGAGCTTGCCTTCAGGGCGCCCAAAGCGCCGGGCCTGCGCAGCGAGAGGCCCTTGTCTGCGCGCTTAGGCCCCCTTTTGGCCGCGCCAAGCCCGGAGCCGCCGCCGGGGGCAAGCCTGATCCTTCGCGATGGGGGCGGCCGCCGGAAGCCGGGGCGGCTCAGCCTGGCGCGGGCCGACGCCGACGGGCTGGTCATGGCGCCGTGGAGGGTCATGGGCCAGGCGGTGGCCGCGGGCTACGATGCCAAGGCCGACTTGGCCTTAGGACCGGCCTCTTTTGCCAGCGCGGAGAGCGTAGCGGCCTTGTGGCTGGCCTGGCAGGCCCGCGCGGAAGGCATCGTGGACCTGCGCGCCCCGCAAGCCCGCCAAGGCGGGGCAAGCCTGCGCATGGGAGACAGCATAGCGCTCCTGGGCAAAGGCCCCCGCGAGGCGGCTGCCGTAACGGCGCTGCTCGCCCCCCCGGCCGAGGAATACTGGGAGCCGCTGCCCGGCGGCCTCATCGACGCGGGGCCGCGGCGCGCGGGCCGCATGGCTGCCGCCCTTGTACTCGCCCTGCTCTACGGGCTTAAGCTCTATCTATCCAAGCGCCTGCGCTCATAGCCCGGCGGGGTTGCCCCTGAAGCGCTCGACGAAGCCGAGCTTGAGCCTGCGCAAATCCTCCGTTATGGACACCTTGTACACGTGCGGGTTTAAGAAGCGCAGGTAGCTGTGATCAAACTGCAGGAGGTTTTCACTGGCGCGCGCCTTGATCGCGGACAGCGCCTCGGAAGGCGCTATGCGTTTGCCCGCTGCCATGACCTTGCCGAGCAGCTTTTTCGGCTCGCGGCAGGAGGCGAACGAGAAGCGGCGCGGATCCAGCGAGGGATGGAAAAAGCTGCGCATCTTTCCAAGCTCTATCGTGTCGCCTTGCAGGCAGAGCACGTCCGCCACGGCCATGCCGTTCTCGTCGAAGAGGCGGTAGGCGTCCTTTACGCCCGGGTTCGTCGCCTTTTCCGGGTTGTCGGAAAATTTCATCGTGGGTTCGACGACTCCGTCCCGCTCCACCGCTGACAGCTTATAGACGCCGGTAAACGAGGCCTCATTGCCGCCGGTGACCAGATGCGTCCCCACGCCCCAAACGTCTATAGGCGCGCCTTCAGATACCAGGCGCTCAATGATTTCCTCGTCTAGTTCATTGGATACCACGATGCTCGCGTCCTCAAGGCCGTTCTTGTCTAGGGCCTCGCGCACTTTATGGGATAGGTAATCGATATCGCCGGAGTCTAGGCGCACGCCGAAGCGCTTACCCTTGGCCTTGAGCGCCTTGCCCACCTCGATGGCGTTCCACAGGCCTGATGAGAGCGTGTCATAGGTGTCGATGAGCAGGGTGGTGCTGTTCGGATACATGTCCGCGTAGGCCTCGAAGGACTGGCGCTCGGAGGGAAAGGCCATGACCCAGGAATGGGCCATGGTGCCCATAGGGGCCACGCCTAAGGTCTTGGCCGCCAAGGCGTTGGAGGTGCTAGCCGCCCCGCCTATGATGGCCGCCCTGCTCGCGGACATGGAGCCGTCGAAGCCCTGCGCCCTCCGGAGCCCGAATTCCATGACGGCCTTGCCCTTGGCCGCCATGCATATGCGGGCGCTTTTGGTAGCCACGAGGCTTTGGAAATTCAGGGTATTAAGGACGAGGCCTTCTATGATCTGGGCTTCGATGAGCCCCGCGTGTATACGCAAAAGCGGCACTTGGGGAAAGATGACCTGCCCTTCGTCCACGGCCCATATATCGCCCTTAAACCGAAAGGCTTCTAGATACTTGAGGAAATCCGCCTCGAACAGCCCGAGCGAGTCCAGCCAGGACAGCTCGTCTTGGCTGAAGCGCAGCGCTTCAAGCGTATCGAGCAGGGGGTCGAGCCCGGCGAAGAGGGAGTAGCCGCCCTTGAAGGGATGCCGCCTGAAAAACACGTCGAAAACCGCGGGGGTATCGAGGCCGTGCTTCCAATAGCCCTGGGCCATGGTAAGCTCATAAAAATCGGTAAAAAGCGCGCTCTTAATCATGCTGCAGTATCTCCTGGGCCGTGGAAATGAGCACGCCCCTATTGGCTAGGTAGCCGCGCACGCGCTCGGCGTTGCCGGCCGGGTGGTCGACTGCCCGGGTGGCGTCAAGCGCGATGATCACCTTGAAATCAAGGCCCAGGGCATCGAGGGCGCTAAAATACACGCAATAATCGAAGGCGAGCCCGGCTAGCACCACGGTATGCACGCCCAGTCCCCGAAGGAAACCCTCAAGGCCCGTGGGCGTCGCGCCGTCGTTTTCATAGAAGGCCGAATAGCTATCCAAGTTGTGCCTAAAACCCTTGCGCAACACCAGCCGGTACGGCGCTTCGTTAAGGGCGGGATGAAAGGCGGCGCCGGCGCTGCCCTGCACGCAGTGCTCGGGCCAGAGCGTTAGGGCGCGGCCGCTCGAATCGTCGGCATCGTAAGGCTTTTTGCCCGGGTGGGCGGACGCGAAGGATATATGGCCCCGGGGGTGCCAGTCTTGCGTAGCCACCGATACCGGGAAATGCACGGCCATATCGTTTACCAGGGGCAGGACTTCATCGCCGCCGGGCACCGCTAACGCGCCGTTGGGGCAGAAATCGTTCTGCAGGTCCACGGCTATGAAGGCCGTCTTAACCAAATCTATATACATGGCTGACTCCTAGCTCACGCTCGCGCTCAGCTTAGCCTGTTTTCCTGAATTCAGTAAAGCCTAGGGAAAGCTCTGGCTGTAGCGCAGCCCGGCGTCCAGCGCCGTTTCCGGCACGCCGCCGGGAAACGGCTCATAAAGGAGCCAGCCATCGGTACGCAGGTAAAGATACAGGCGGCCGCGGGGAAACCTGAAGGCATAGGAGCAGCCGAGCTTAAGGAAGCGGCCTTCGGAATCGGCGCGCCACAGGGCATCGAGCGAAAGCTCCCGCGCCTTGCCCGCCTTAAGCGAGGAACCGAGCTCGAGCCGCCGCGGCTCCAGGCCTTCAAGCCCCCAGGAGCCATACGCGGACAGCCCGGGCAGCATGAGCGGAGTAGCCTTCCAGCGCAGCTCGAGCCCAGGCGCTTCAGCCGAGGCGCCGATACTCGCCCCCGCCGACGCTTCCAGCCGCGCGAAGAGAACGTCGGCCTTGCCGCCGACCTGGATGTCGCGCCGGGGAAGCGCATTCCACTCCGGCCGCGTTTCCTCGTAGTCCAGATAGATGGAGCAGCGCTTCGCGCCGGCGCTAAGCCTCGCGTCGAGGAGAAAGGCCGGAGCCAAGGTATCTGACGGCCCCCGCCAGGAGCCTAGGCACAGCGCGGCCACGCTTTCGAGCTTGAAAACCCGCAGCGATAGCAGGTTTTCCGCCCGCAGGGCCCAGGCGTCCCCTCCGGGGCAGCTGATCATGGCCCCCGCGCCCAAGGCCGAGCGCCACGGTCCGAGCCGTATCGACCCGCCTAGCGCGTGCCAACTGCGCTCAAGGGCAGGGCTAGGCGGGTCGTCCCAGGCGCCGCCGCCGCTATCGGGAGGCAGGGCGGCCCAGGCCGTTAGGGCGGACAGAGGCAGCCCAGGAGGCGAAAGCCAGGCGCCGCTCCACGCGGGCAGTCCATCCGCCACAGGATACGCCACAAAGCATCCGCCGCCGCCGCCCCATGCCGCGCCGAACAGGGGCGCGTCCAGGGGGGCGGGCGCCCTGAAGGGCTTTGGCTCGTAGCGCCCGAGCCTATAGGAAAGCCCCTGAGGGCCTTGTATGAAGGCGGCCAGCCCCGCGGGCTCAAGCGAGCCGAGGCTTAGCCAGGGCAGGGCCAGGGATGCCCCCCACTCGTCCGCGCTTAGCGCCAGCCTGGCCCGATGCTCGCCGCGAGTCAGGCTCAGCCCCAGGCAAGCATAGTCGGGCAGGCTCGCCTCGAGGGACAGCGACAGGCTGGCCTGCCCTTCCGCGCTTGCGGCGTTCAGCGTGAGCGCGAGAATCAGTATAAAGACGAAAGCGCGGGTCCATCCGCGTGGGCCTATCATAGCGCCACTACGGCCACAGAGGCGGCGGCGATTGCGTCTTGACGAAAAAAAGCTCCTTGGCTATATTATATATAGTTTTTCATATATTAAGGAGTCCACAATGGCTGTTACCCTATATTCCACGCCGAGCTGCTCGTACTGCCGCATGGTAAAGGACTGGTTCAAGCAGAGGAACGTGCGCTTCGATGAGTACAACGTGGCCGCCGACCCCCGGCGGGCCGACGAGATGGTGCGCAAGTCCGGCCAGATGGGCGTGCCGGTCACCGACGTGAACGGCAGGATCATCATAGGCTTCAACACCGCGGAGCTCGAGCGCGCACTCCGCTAAGGAGCGCCTTCCGTTATAGCGCGCCTTTATCTGAGGCGCGAGGAGAGCCGGACGGCCGAGCTTTAGTTTTACTTGTCGGACTTGAGGCCCGCGCCGCACATGGGGATGAGCGTATCGCCATGCGGCGCGTCGGGGCCTTCCATGAGTTCCCGGTAAGCGGCGTAGTTGGCCGCGCTCGTGTGCTCGACGTATACGCCCCTGCGCGCGAGGCTATCCCGCGCGGCCAGTATGCGCTCCTCCTTGGCCGTTATCACATGAACGCCGTGCTCGTATATAAGCTTAAGGATGGCGTCCCCGCGCATGGGCAGACCTATAGCCACGCCCTCAGCCATGGTTTGGCCGACGGGCACGGCGGGCACGCTCGCTAAGCCGCCTTCCACGGCCGCCTTGAACGGCGCGCAGCGCTCGCTCTGCACCGCGTATATACGCGGATACGCGGTTATGGCCCCGGCGGCCTTGAGCTCGGCCAGGGCCTTCATGACGCCCAGGAAGAGCGTGCCGTTGCCCAACGGGATGACGAGGTTCTCAGGCAGGGCCTTGCGCTGCTCGTATATCTCGTAGAGGTAGGTCTTCGTGCCCTCGTAGAAGAAGGGATTGTAGACATGGCTCGCGTAATAGAGCCCTTCGCGCGCGACTTTCTCGCGGCAGGCGTCGGCGGTCTGGTCCCGCGTGCCGCGCACTATAGTCACGTCGGCTCCGTGCGCGCGTATCATGGCTATCTTCTTGGCCGATGTGGCCTCGGGCACGAAGATCTCGCAGGCTATGCCCGCCTTGGCGCAATACGCGGCCACCGCGTTGCCGGCATTCCCGCTTGAGTCCTGAACCACTTTTTGTACCCCAATGGTCTTACACAGCCATACCAGGGCGGCGGCTCCCCTGTCCTTGAAGGACAGGGTGGGCATCATATAGTCCATCTTGACCAGGGTATGGGCGTCGAGGCGCACGACGGGGCTTAAGCCCTCGCCCAGGCTTATGCCCCGCCACAATTCGTTATCCAGGGGCATGAAGCGCCGGTAGCGGAATACGCTCCACTCGTCCCTGTCCACAAGCTCAAGGCTAAAGGCCGGCCCCGCGTGGTCGATATCGAAAAGGCCCCCGCAGGGGCAGCGGGGGAGCACGGTTTCGAAGGCGTGGCTTTTCCCGCACGCGGAACAGCGGTACCCGCTCATAAGCTCCCCCATCCCCTTAAGGACAGCAGCGCTGGGCCGCTTCGTCTATCGCCTTGAACACGGTAGGCAGCTTATCCAGGTCCACGCTGGAATAGGCTACCCGGAGGTATCTGTCCTGGAACGATATCGTGCCCACGCCGTACGATTCCAGGAGCAGGCGCCGCAGCGCCTCGGTCTTGCCCGCGGGGGAGGCGAAGGTCATGAAGTAGCCTGAGTTGAAGGGCAGGGCCTGCAGCAGTCCCTTCATGGCGCTTACGAGAGCCCTGGTTTCTTGGTAACGCGCCTTTATGGCCGCGAAGGTCAGGGCCTTCTCCGCGTCGTGGCTCGGCGATTCAAGAGCCTTGAGCACCAGTGCCTGGCCAGGCGTGTTGGAGCAGGATATGGACGCCCTGATGAAGCCCATGGACTTCTGCACCAGCGCCTCATGGTGCTTAGCCTCAAGGCCCTTGCCCGCGAAGGCCAGGAAGCCCACGCGGAGGCCCCACACCAGCTCTTCCTTGGTAGCCGCGTCGGCCTTTACGGCCAGTATGTTCTCGTGCAGGTCGGCAAGCTCGGAGAAGAGCGATTCGGAGCGCACGCCCTCCTCGTACACGAGCCCGAAATACGCGTCGTCGCATACCACGATAAGCTGCGTGCCCTGTTCGGCCTCCGCCTTGAGCGCTGCCGCCAGCCTCTGCGCCTCGGCCGCCTTGAGGCTGTAGCCCGTGGGGTTGTTCGGGAAGTTAAGCACCAGGAAGGCCTTCTTGCCGCGCAGGGCGGACAGCTT
>JBFZES010000110.1:0-5786 GCA_041306725.1 Spirochaetaceae bacterium
CGCCGGCCCGCGGCCTCCGCTTGTGCGCGCCTGAGTTCCCAGAAAACCAGCTGGACCGCGTGCGATAGGTTGAGCGAGGGGAAAAGCTCCGAACTCGGTATATATACGGCCCGGTCGCAGGCGGAAAGCTCCCGGTCGGAAAGGCCGTCCCGCTCATTCCCGAACACCATAGCCACGGTTCCCGGGTACGCGGCATAGGATAGGGCGAACTCCGTGAGCGAAAGGCTCTCTTTGCGCTTCTTTCCTAAGCGCCGGGATACGCCCACGGCCATGCTCGCGCCTTCTAACGCCAGCTCAAGGCTCGGGCAGCGCTCCGCCAGCTCGTATAGGTCATAGGCGGAGAGCGCGTAGGCGCGCACTATGGCTTCATCGTACGAGGGGCAGTCCGCGAGCGCTAAGGAGCCGTAGCCCATCGTTTTGAGGGCCCTGCAGCAGGAACCTACGTTGACGGCTCCTTCGGCCCTGCAGAGCACGGCGCGAAACTGCCCTAATACCGCGGTGTCCATGCCTGCCTCCTTGATTTTGTTTGCCCCTGCCCGCCGATAAGGGGTATAGTCTGATTATATACGATGGATAAGCGATCAGGGTCGAGCATAGCGGGTAAACGGGCTCTCATAGTAGGCGCTACCGGAGGCATAGGCAGGGCCGTGGCCGAAGCCCTCGCCGCGGAGGGCGCGTCGCTCTGCCTTCATGGCAGAAGCCAGGATAGGCTGGACGCGGCCATCGGCGCCTGCGCGGCAATCGGGCCGAAAGGGCTTGCCGTACGGGGCATCGTGGCGGACCTGGCCGACGATAAGCCGCTCGAGGCCCTCATCAAGGAAGCCCGGGAGGCCGACCTCCTCGTGCTTGCGTATGGGCCCTTCGTTTACAAGAGCCTTGAGGATACCCTCGACGAGGATTGGCGGCGCATGGCGTCGCTTAACCTCGCGCTGCCTGGAATCCTCTCCTCAAACGCCGCGCGGGGCATGGCGCTACGCGGTTTTGGGCGAATTTTATTCTTCGGCGGCACCAGAACCGACGCGATTCGGGGCTACAAGCTCAATGCGGCCTACGCCGCGGCCAAGACGGGGCTCGGCGTGCTCGCCAAGTCGTTGGCGCAGGAATACGGCAAGCGGGGCGTTTCCTGCGCCGTTTTATGCCCCGGCTTCGTCGATACGGAGTATATTAGCGATACGATGCGGCAAAGCTTGATTATTCGCTCTCCGCGCGGCAGACTAATAAGGCCGGAAGAGCTGGGAAGCGCCGCTTTGGGCCTGCTGCGCGGGGCTATGGACCTCTATAATGGGGCGCTCATTAACGCCGACGAGGGGCTTTATGCGCCGTAATCAGGCAAGTCCGGAAAAAAAAAGCAAGAAGCACTGGAATTTTCGACCTAAGTAGCCGAAAATTACGTCGAGGGCTTGTCGTCCAGCCATTTGGCGTAATATTTTAAGCTCCTGTTTGACAGGGCATTGACGGTGAATTATTATGTTCATACAATTGGACGATATACAACGATCTAAGTAGTACGTTGGAAGAGGAGTACCATGACCAACAACGATATCGTTCCTGGCTTCGATGACGAAAAGGACGATAGCCTAAAAATCAGGCTCCAGAAAATAGACAATGTAGAAAACTGCCTTGCCCTCTTCCTTACCGGGTATATAGATACCTACAATTCTAATTTCTTCCAGAAGAGGGTGGGTAAGGCCATCGACGCCGGTTTTTCTAGGCTCGTATTCAATTGCGGCGGCCTTAACTATGTGTCGTCGACGGGCATAGGCTCGTTTACCGCCTTCCTGAAGGCCGTGAAGCCGCGTAGCGGAGATATCGTCCTTTTGGAGATACAGCCCAAGGTTTACGAGGTTTTCCAGCTTTTAGGCTTCTCGCAGTTCTTTAATATCAAGGATAACCTCGACGAAGCCGTTGGCTACTTCCAACAAGGCTCGCAAATGAGCACCCAGTCGGTGTTTCCCAAGATATTTTCCTGCCCCATATGCAACAAGAAACTCCGCGCCGCCAGGCCCGGCCGCTTCCGTTGCTCCGAATGTAAGACCATCCTCGCGATCGACAATTCCGGGCAAGTATTCCTTGGCTAGAGGCGTTGCCCTTGCCCGCGCGGGCCGGGGTTGATCGCGAACACCACGCGCAAGGAGTGAGTGTATGCAGGGATTGAGCAAAGTAGAATCCTACCTTATGGATCTCGATATTTCCTACCAGGAAGTCGTGCCGAACACCTTTTTCGTGGAGGATGAGACGCGAGGCCTCCCGGGCGTGGCGATAACCATAGACGAGCCGATAGTCTTCATTCGCACTAAGGTTATGGCGCTTCCCAAAGAAAAAGATATACAGTTGCTTGAGACGCTCCTTGGCTTCAACGCCACGGATATACTCCATGGCGCGTATGGAATCGAAGGCGACGATATCGTGCTCGTGGACACCCTTGAGTATGATACTATGGACAAACATGAATTCGAAGCTGCCCTCGACTCGGTCGGGATGGCTCTTTCAAAGCACTATGCCGTCCTCGGTAAGTACCGGGACTAATTTAGAGGAGGCTCTCTATGGGTATTTTCGATAGGTTTAAGACGGTTGTTTCCTCTAATATAAACGATATGATCTCCAAAGCGGAGAATCCGGAGAAAATGCTCAACCAGCTGCTCATCGATATGAACCAGCAGATGGTGGAGTCAAAAAAATCCGTGGCCATGGCCATAGCGGACGAGAAGAAGATCGAACGCGAGCTACTTGAGCAAAAGCGCCAGGTGGAAGAGTGGGAACGCAAGGCGGTCATAGCCGTCAAGGCGGGGCGCGACGACCTGGCGAAAGAGGCCCTCTTGCGCAAGCAGGAAGCCGAGAATTACTACCTGCAGCTTAAGCCCCAATGGGAGAGCCAGAAAGCCGCGGTCGAGAAGCTCAAAGAAACCCTGCGCATGCTGCAGAATAAGATCGACGAGGCCGCCCGCAAGAAGAATATCCTTATAGCGCGGGCCAAACGGGCCGAGGCTCAGCAGAAAATCCAGAAAACACTGACTTCCATGTCCGGAAACACCAGCGCGTTCGATACCTTTGACCGCATGGCGAAAAAGGTGGACGAACTGGAGGCAAGGGCCGAGGCCAGCGTGGAGCTCGCCGACCTGTCGCAATCCTCCTCGTTGGAAAAGGAATTCGCCAAGCTTGAAAGCTCGGGGGCCGGGGCCGACCTCCTCCTTGAAGAGCTTAAGCAGAAGATGCTTACCGAAGGCAGTACCGGCCAGGCTTAGGCTATGCGTATACTGTTCGTCGGAGACGAAGAGCAGTACCATCGGATGGAACAAAGGAGCGCGCCTCACGGGGAGCGCTCCTTTTCCTTTATGCCGGATTTTCCTCTGCCCGCCGAAGCCGGCGCCTGGGACCTGGCCGTCGCGCCGGCGGCTCTTGTCCTGGCGCGGCCTAAGGATCTGTATGCGGCTCCGCTCATAGCCTACGGTCCGGACCGGCTCCTCGACCTTTGCCTGGGCTCCGGCTGCGCCGACTATATGCGCGAGCCCTGGACGCTCGACGAATTGCTGGCTCGGGCCGAGCTGCGTTCGCTTCCGGCCCTGCTGCTTGCTTCCCATGGCTTGCGTATAGGCCGCGGCACGCTCTGCGGCCCCCTTGGGCAGGCTCGGCTTAGCGCTACGGCGGCCGCGGGCTTAGCGCTGCTGGCGGCTAACAGGTCGCGGGCCGTGCCGCGGGAAGCGCTCATGGCGGTGATGGGCATGGCTAAGCCTTCTAGCCGCGCCTTGGACATGGCCATGTCGCGCTTGCGCTCCGCACTGCGCGTATGCTCCGGCACGGCGGCGTCTTCGAGCCTGATATGCCTGCGGGCCACGGCCGCGAAAAGCGGCGCCTACTGTATGCTCGAATAAAGAAATAGAGTTTATTATTAAGCAATTACGCCTGTGGATAACTTGTTGATTCATTGTGCGCATAAAAAACCATGCCATAGGCGGGTCCCGCTACAGCGCTAAGCCTAAGTAAAAAGCTGCGAATTTATGTAAGAATTTGGTTAAATACATATCTAAAAAGCAACTATCACTATAATAGCGCTGGGAAGCCCTTTGGTTTACTAAACTGAAGCGCGATGTGAATACCTGGCTTTGTCGAGCTCTTGCGCGGGAGCCTGTGGAAAAGTTGTTTATTGATTGTGGCTTTCCTTTTTGGCTTTGCTTGTCAATGGGTTGGAGCCATGCTACAGTTTACTATTATGAAGCGTTTGGCCTCGGCCGCTCTGCGTTTTTTTTTAACCCTTGTCATTGCGGAGGCCGGCGTGGCGATATATGTCGCCGCTACGGGCTATAGGGCAGGCTGGGAGCACTCGCTGGCCGCCTTAGCGCTGTGGTCGCTGTGGACCCTGCCCGCCCTGCCTACGAGCTTTGCGCTGCTTACCAGTTTTTTTACCCTGAACCGCGTATACAAGTACCGGTGGTTCGGCTACATCACGCTGCTCGTCCTCAGCCTGGCCACGCTCGGCGCTCCGCTTGCGCTCAGCCGCTTTGGCCTGCTTCCCATGAGAGCGGAAGCCCTCCCGGCGTTCAGTTCGGCTCTCGGCGACGTGCTGCGCTGGTATCAGGGCTTGGATACCCTGCCTCTGCCCCAGGCTATAGCGGGGGTGGCGAGCCTCGCGCTGCTGCTCAGCTCATGCTGGGGGCTTACCCGCCTATCGGCGAAGAGGCCCTTGGTCGGGGCTTTTCTGGTTCCCGGCGCTTTGGTGGGCATGTGGCATCTGATTTCGATTTTTATTAGCGGCGCCTTCAACGGCCTCTTTTCCTTTATTGGCTTGGATCTTGCCCCCGCCTATTACCTGGCCATACTCTGCGGCCTAACGTCCCTGGGCCTACTTTCGCTCGATGCCCTCCTTGCGGGTAAAACCGATGGAGGAGCCCGCGATGCCTAAGCAGCGATCATCGTTTTTCGGCTATTTCCTTGGGCTTATGCTGCTCGGCTTTGCCGCGAGCTTTTTCTGGTCGGTACTAAGCCTGAGAGGCGCGGCCGTGCTGTATAGCTTTGCGCTCGGCTGGGAGCTTTCCAGCGCCTTGGGCAGGCTATCAGCCTGGGCGCCGGCCCTCCTGTTCGTCGCGGCCGCGTTGGCCGCCGAGCGCACCGAAGGCGCGGGCTCATTTCATGACATGGCGTATACGCTCCTTACGCCGGCCTTCGTCGTCGCCGCCGCCCTGTCGCTCTTTTTCCTGCTTGCCGTTCCTTTCGCGGACGCGCGCGCGCACTGGTATGAGAACGCCAGCGCTGACTTTAATGCCAGCCTTAGCCTGGCAAAAGAGGCGTATGAAGACGGCGAGTACGCTGCCGCCGAGGAGCATATCCAGCGCTGCAAAGCGATAGACCGGACGGAGCAGCGTTTCATCGAGCTAAACGACCGCATCCAGGAAGCCCTTATCCGCGCCAGCGATAAGGCCTCGGCCGCGCAGCGAAAAGAGGCGGAGGCTTCCGAAGCGCCGAGCTGGTTCGAAGCGAACCGCTTCTATCTTGAAGCGCTCAGCGCGCGCGATGAGCGCCGCTACTTCGATGCCCATTACTTGGCCAAGCGCTCGCTTGCCCTCTATCCGGGCAGGAAGGAAGTGGCGAAGCTCGTCGACGACACCTGGACCCTCATGCGAAGCCTAGCGCCGAGCGACCAAGCGGTCGAGGATGCCGATTTCTACCGCCGAAAGCTCGAGGGCTATCGGCTCTTCTCCGCAAACGAGTTCCTGGAAGCCTATCGTATATACGTGGCGCTTGCCGACATGCGGCCGGACGATCCTGACGTTAGCAATTATCGAGAAAAAAGC
>JBFZES010000111.1:0-3726 GCA_041306725.1 Spirochaetaceae bacterium
CTATCGAAGAATTCTTGCATACGGGTCGAGCCTTCAGCCCTGTACACCGCGGCCTGCAGACCCATTTCCAGCCTGTCCAATTGCCGCACGAAGCGGGCTTCCGGGCTGGAGCCTTCCTCGAAGTCCTCCCACAGAAGCCGCAGTTCGCCGCCGGCCGGCAGCTCGTCGAGCACCCGCTCAAGCGAGGCCAGTTCCAAGGCGTGTTTATCTATGGCGCTCACGCCGTCCACGGGCGTTATATCGCCGGCGTACACTTCGCCCAGCTCGTGTATGAGCGCCATGCGCAGGGCGCGGTCACGGTCTATGCCCTCGAAGGGGGGCCTGCCCGCCAGCGTTAGTGCCAGGAGGGCGGTGCAGAAAGAGTGGTCGGCCACCGATTCGGCTTGCCCCGGCGCCACGCCGCGCTTGAGCCAGCCCTGCCTGTAGAGGCGCTTAAGCTCCATGGCCTGATACTGGCTACGCAGCAGGGTAGCCGCTTCAGAGGTCCTACCCTCAAGCCCCGCGAGCATGGCGGCGCAGTGCGGGGCGGCCTCGTTCTCCGATTTTCGCTTCATGCCCCTGAGCATAGCGGGAAGCGGCCGGCGACGGCAAGCGCGGCCTTTTTAAATCGGGGCTAGGCGGCGCAGCAGGAGGGCTGAGGCTTCAGTTGTGTGCCATATCGTCAAATCCCAAGTATTGATAAGCCCTTGGGTCTACTCTATACTCGACTACTACCGGCGTTGCCGGAGAATATGACGCGGGCAGTCGTTCGGGTGGCAGATTCGGCGTTAGCGTGGAAAACTCCGCGTTCCAACGAATAGCCGCCAAATTCCCTAGATTACCGTTCTTATCGCTCACTCGTTTTACTCAATGTGTACGTATGGAAAAGCCTATCGATATAGTGATACATGCGCGAGGCCTTACAAAGGACTTCGGCCAACTCAGGGCGGTGGACTCCGTAGATTTCGAGGTCCGTAAGGGCGAAGCCTTCGGCCTCCTGGGACCGAACGGCGCGGGCAAGTCGACGACCATGCGCATGATAGCCAGCGTGTCCAAGCGAACGGGCGGAGAGCTTTCCATCCTCGGATTGGATCCCAACGAATACGGGCCGGATATACGCGGCCACCTTGGGGTCGTGCCCCAGCAGGACAATCTGGACCTAGAGATCAAGGTCCGGGAAAACCTCATCGTGTACGGCCGCTACTTCGGCCTGCCCATGAAATTCCTAAGGCCTAAGGCGGACGAGCTTATCGAGTTCGTCCAATTGACCGAAAAGGCCAAGGCCAAGGTCGACACCCTTTCCGGAGGCATGAAGCGGCGGCTCACCATAGCCCGCGCTCTTATAAACGAGCCCGACATCCTTTTGCTGGACGAACCGACTACCGGACTCGACCCCCAGGCCCGGCATATTCTTTGGGACCGGCTGTTTCGATTGAAGGAATCCGGAGTTACCCTTGTCATAACCACCCATTACATGGACGAAGCGGAACAGCTGTGCGACCGGCTTATCGTCATGGATAAGGGAAAGATCATGGCGGCGGGAACGCCCACTTCTCTCATCCAGGATTTTTCAAGCCGCGAAGTGGTAGAGCTGCGCTTCGGCTCGGATAAGAACGCCCACCTGGCTGAGCAATTACGGGGATTCGGCGAACGCATCGAGGTTCTGCCCGACCGTATTCTCATTTATACCGATACGGGAGAGGAAGATCTTGCCCGCATCGTGGAACGCGGCCATCGCCCCGTTACGTCCCTGGTTCGCCGCTCAAGCTTGGAAGACGTATTTCTGAGGCTGACCGGACGGAGCCTGATAGAATGAGCGGGCAAGCCAGCGTACACGCCGGCGCGTCGGCCTACTTCGGTAAGCGCCGGAGCGCCAAGAGCATAGCCTTCGGTACCTGGTACGTGACGGAACATCGCCTTTTGACGATGCGGGCCTATCTTAGTTCGATCGTCACGGTCAGCGTGTTCAATCCTGTCATGTATTTATTCGCGCTGGGCGTGGGTATAGGCTCCTATATCGACGCGAACGCCGGGGCGCAGGGCGTCGGGGGCGTGCGGTATCTCATGTTCGTCGGCCCGGCTCTCCTTGTCAGCGCCGCCCTCACTACGGCATTCGAGGAATGCTCGTACCCGGTAATGGGAGGCTTCAAGTGGACGAGGGAGTTCTGGGCCATGAACGCCACGCCCATCAACGGCCGGCAGGTGGTGAACGGCATTCTTCTTGCCACGGGCTTTAGGATCGTCTTCACGGTATCCGTTTTTTGGTGCTGCTTGGCCGCGTTCGGCGCGTCTCCCTCCGGCTACGGCATCCTGGCCATACCTGCCGCCATCCTGTCCGGCCTTGGATTCGGCACCGTGATCATGGCCGTCGCGTCGCGCCTGGAAGAAGACGACGGCTGGTTCCCTATCATCAATAGGCTCATCATCACGCCGATGTTCCTTTTTTCAGGCACCTTTTTCCCCTTGGACCAATTGCCGATATGGCTGCGATGGCTGGGCTGGATATCTCCCCTCTGGCACGGTACGCAATTGGGCCGCATAGCCGCCTACGGTATGTCGGAACCGCTCTGGCTTACCGTGGTTCACGTCGCGTACATAGCGGGTTTGCTGGCCGTAGGCCTAGGCCTTTCGTGGAAATCGTTCGCCCGGAGATTGTCCAAGTGATGCGGCAGATATACGCGGGGAGGCCGCATACCGTCGTTCTCCGAGCCCTGTACGCCTTAAAGACTTCCGCGTGGTTCATCGTGGTATCCGGTTTTTTCGAGCCGGTGTTCTATCTTCTGGCCTTCGGGCTGGGCCTGGGGACGCTGGTGGGCAGCGTAACCGGGCCGCTGGGGCAGCCGGTCAGCTATGCGGCCTTCATAGCGCCGGCTCTGCTGGCTACTTCGGCTATGAACGGGGCCATCTACGACTCGACCTGGAACGTGTTTTTCAAGATGCGCTTCGCGCGGCTCTACGAAGGCATGATCGCGACATCCCTGGGTACCCTCGATATAGCCTTGGGAGAGATCATGTACGCTCTGCTGCGCGGACTTGTATACGCGCTGGCCTTCATGGCGGTTATGCTAAGCCTAGGATTAGTTCCGAGCGTATGGGGTATTCTGGCCGTGCCTGCCGCGCTGCTCATCGCCTTTGGTTTCTCGGCCTGCGGCATGGCCATCACCTCATACATGACGACCTTTCAGCAGATGGATTGGATTAATTTCTTCATGCTGCCGATGTTCCTGTTCTCCGCCACCTTCTACCCGATCACCGTGTACCCCGAGTACATCCGATGGATCATCAAGGTTTTCCCTCTCTGGCACGGGATAGAATTGATACGCGGCCTTACCCTCGGCCAATTCGACGCTTCGATACTCTGGCACGTCCTCTATTTCGTCGTCATGATCGCGGTCGGGCTCATAGCCACCACCCGACGATTGACGAACTTGTTCATGAAGTAAGCGGAGTTTCTTCGTTAGCCATCATAAAAAAAATGAAGACTATACAGTGCGGCTATGGCTATCTTATCTACAGGCATTGTTGTAGGGAGGATAAAATGAAAAGATCCTGGCGCCTAGCCCTGGCCATAGCCTGGATCGCGCTGCTCGTGGCCGGTCTCATACTGCCCTTCGCCCTGCCCGGCGCGGACGACGGCTCGATGGACCTTATACGCGGCTACCTGTGCATGGCCATGCCAAACGGGACCGGCGCCCAGCCCGCGGAGCCCGGCGTGGAAGGCCTAGGAGCCCTGCTCTTTAACCTGAT